>JAKSTL010000024.1 GCA_024402595.1 Treponema sp.
GCTGGCGAGCCATTTACAGTTACTATTGAAACTAAGATTACACAAACTCAGTTTGAAACAGAAAATCCAATGTTTAGTATTGGATACAATTTGGATAATGATTTTGGTAACAATATGGAAAATGCCTTGTCTGACTGGTCTATTTCTGTAGGCCTAAAACCAAAGGTTGTTATTGATTGTAATCTAGCAGATTATATTACAGAACTTGACCTTCCTGGAGAGCATCCATGGGTAGACGGTGCTCAAGATTTAACAAAAATTTCTGTATATCAGAAAATTATTTCTGTTACTAGTGAAGATTTTGCTTTAATAGATAAGAATAATTTTCCATTATTAGGTGATAGCATTCAGTTAAAATTCAAGTTTAGTTCTGATATTTCTATGGACAAACTCTATGTTCGACTTATAGATAATTCTTACGAAGCTAACTGGTGGCGAGAACTTCAACTTAAACCAGGTCAGGAAGCAAGAAATGAAGAAACTCTTATAACTACAAATATCGAAGCTGGAGAAATATATCCAGTTGATATGAATCTTCCTATAAGAACATCTCCTGCAGGGGATGTTACACTTTGTTTCTGGTATGAAGTTCAAGATGTTGGAGGATCGGAAGAGTCTCCAGCAACATTAACTATTACAAGCTTTGATGCTGAATAATAATTAATTTGTAAAATTACGCAAAATTAAAGGCTGTCTGAATAATTTTGGACAGCCTTTTTTGATATAAGGGTAAATCAGAGGTCTGTCCCCGTTGTTTTTTCTTAAAAAAGCAAACACTTTCTGGTGGTGGGATCCCGAATCAAGTTTGTGATGACAAAGTAAAAAAAAAATTGAAAGAGACTTGCGAAGGCGTGGAAGGGCCGCGGAGCGGGTCTGGAGCCTGGAAGGCGGAAGACTGGCCGTAGGTAAACCCTGAAAGGCCGTTAGTGGTTGGAATGAAAGTTTTGTTGTTATTTTGGAATTGAAAAAAAAGAGTTCGCCCAAAAAAATAGAATTACCAATAATTTTGGGCGAAGGAGGAAAGGTGAAGTTTTTTATAAATCGACCTTTTCGAAGATTTTTGAAGCTCGGTGAAATGTTAAAATCCAGGCAATAAAATAAATTAAAATGCCGGCTATAAGAATTGGAAGCTGCAAAAGAAGAGAATGTCCGTCAGTTTGGTCAAGGATTTTTATGTACGGAATTGGAATTATGTTTTTTGAAAGAATGATGGCTTCGAAAATGATGTAGAAAATCCAGAATCCAACGGAGGCTTTTAAGAAAGATGGACCCGGTTTTTCGGCTTTTTTGTAGTAGCTTACAAAGAAAATCCCATTAAAAATGCTGAGGAGTATTAAAACTAATCCGTAAAAAGCTACATTTCCTTCGATTCCAGACTGGTTTTCGAATTGTATAACTTTGGTAAAAAGAATTGAAAATGGAATAGACAGAATTGTGCCCACCAGCTCATAAGCTCCCACCAATAAACATCGGGCTTTTACAATTTCTCTTTTGGTTATTGGCAAAATCATGGAAAACTGAATGTCTTTGTTGAGTAACGCATTGGTAAAAAGGTGAAGAATGCTTACGCAAAAAAAGAAAAAAGGCACATATCGTGGATAGTTTGGAATAATCATCATGGCGGCAAAGGATAAGTAAACAAAATTGATTGGCGCCAGACAAAGTTTTATTTCTTTTAATAGTAATTCTTTCATTTTAATCTCCATTTAGTAGCTGATTATCGTTATTTTCTAGCTGATTATCGTTCGTTGTGAACCATTATATCTTCGAGGGAAGGGGCAGAAATTGTATAATCCGTAAATAGCTGTTGGTTTTCAGATTCTATCATGCCTTCAAACTGGTCTTGATGGAAATGCAGCCCGATAATTTTAGATTTTAATTCTTCTTTTAATAACGCTTTTTCGCCAGAAACCAAAAGATAACCGTCGCGAAAATCTTTCAAGGAGCAGGATTTTAGGATTTTTCCGTTTTTAATGTAGCTTACATAGTTGGCGCATTTTTCCAAATCGGATGTAATGTGGGTAGAAAATAAAATGCTATGTTTCCCGTCTGCCACATAATCTTCAAAAAGCAAAACCAGTTCATCCCGCGAAACTGGATCTAAACCGCTAGTTGGTTCATCCAAAATCAAAAGTTTAGCATCGTGACTCATAGCCAAAGCAATTTGATATTTAACTTTCATACCCGCAGAAAGCGATTTAATCAGTTTGTTTTCGTCCAGATTAAACTTCTGCAAAAGTGAATAATAAAGCTCGTCATTCCAGTTTTTGAAAAACTTTTTTGCGACATTTGTTACAGTTTTAATTTTTTTAAGATTATAAAAACCATCCAGCCCCGAAACAAAACCAATAGAGTTTTTTACATCAAATTCATTGGTTTTAATATTGAATCCGTTTATGAAAACTTCTCCAGAATCGGGATGAACAAATTGCAGCATAGATTTTAGCGTTGTAGTTTTTCCTGCTCCATTGCGTCCAATAAAGCCCATAATATTGCCTTCTTCCAAAGAAAGACAGACATTATCCAAAGTAAAAGTTGGGTATTTTTTGCAAAGATTTTCTATTTTAAAAGCCTGCATGAAAACTCCTTATATCCTTATGTTAAGAATCATTTTAACTGTATGATGGGAATTATCAAGCAAATAAAAGTAACAAAAAAAAAGAAAAATTGTATAATAAAGTTATGTATTCAAAACAAGAACCTAGAACAAACCGCGAATATCCAGAAATGGATTTGAATTATGAAAACACACACTCATCTTTTGCCGCAGAAAACCCAGCAGAAGGCAAAGCTTTTCCCGAAAAAAAACTTGGTCGTTTGCCTGCAATGGGTTGGAACAGCTGGAATGCCTTTGGAACAGGAAACACTGCCGCTTTAACAAAACAAATGGCCGACTGTTTTATTCAACTTGGACTCGATAAATTAGGCTATAAATATTTGGTTTTGGATGATGGCTGTTATGGCGCAGAACGAGTGAACGGGCGTTTGACCAACGAAAGCGTTAAATTTCCCCAGGGATTTAAAGATTTAGCTAATTACATTCACTCAAAAGGACTTAAGTTTGGAATGTATAATGATATAGGAACAAATCTTTGCGCTGGCAGTGCCGTTGGTACTTGTGGTTTTGAAGATTTAGATGCTCAAAGTTATGCAGACTGGGATATTGATTTTTTAAAAGTTGATAATTGTTATTATCTTTGGGACAACGCAACTTTTTCCAACAGCGAAAATGCAAAATATTCCTATGCACCAAATATTAAATCCATGAAAATTACAAATGCCCAAGATTCCATAATCGCAGAATACAATGCCGTGGAGTTTGGAAAATTAGCAGGCTTACGGGCAGAAAAAAACGCAGAATATGTAACAAAAATTGGAACCTTTGATGGAACCAACACCGGAACTACACCAGTTGGCCCGCGTTATGGAGAACTGATTTTTAATATTACAGCCCCAGAATCTGGACAATACAATTTATTTGTAGAATATGCCAGCGGAAAAGAAGAAGGTTGCGGACAGTGGTTGCAAGTTGCAGTGGGAAAAGGAAAAAATGAAAACCGCTTTTTTGATGATCTTTTACCAGAAACAAAAGATAACACAAGTTTCCAGCAATCCAATGCCATAAAAATCCATCTGGAAAAAGGAGAAAATATCCTCCGCTTAATGAATCACAGGCGACAGGAAAATGTTTTGACCGCTTACGGTGCAATGTTCTACGGATTACAAAAAGCCAAGCCAAATAATGACATTGTACTTTCAATTTGTGAATGGGGCAAAACTCATCCGCAAAACTGGGGCTTTAAAGTTGGCGACAGTTGGCGTATTTTAAATGATATAACATTTTGTGTTGGCTCCGACGGAAATCCTGGAAAAGGCGAGTGGGGAAATCCTGGAACACAAAGTATTGCTTCCCAGTACAATAAATGCGTAATTATGGATGAGTTTGCAGGTTTAACAAGAGGCTGGAACGATCCAGATATGATGGTCATTGGAATGAATGGAATTACAACCACCATGTCCAAAACTCATATGTCCATGTGGTGCATGATGAACTCTCCATTAATGCTAGGCCTTGACCTGCGACGGATTCAAATTGGAGACGAACTTTACAACATCATAGCCAACAAAGAATTAATTGCCTTAAATCAAGACGCCCTTGGTATTCAAGCTAAACGAATCTGGACAAGTACAGGCGCCCAAATGCCAGACAAAGAATATATCACCAATAATAATCGCTACGATGTATTGGCAAAACCTTTGAGCGATGGCAGTGTAGCCCTTTCCTTATTTAATTTAAGCGAAACAGAAAATACACAAAAACTTGCACTGGCAGTTGATTTTATAAAAGAAAAACTTGGCGAAAAAGTGCCCCAGCTTTTTACACAAGCCAAAAGTTACAAAGTAAAAGATTTGTGGACAAATGCAGAAACTTCATTGGGCGAAGAAATAATTTTTCCACCAATAGCGCCCTGCGATAGCATTGTTTTGAAAATTATTCCCCAATTTTAGCCAAGTAAAACCATTTAATTTGCCATGGATATTACAGTAAAAAACTTTGTGGAAGAATTGTGGCAGCTAAAAATCCAAGCCACAGAAAATCAAACAGGGAAGAAAACAGCGAATCAAACAGAAAATCAAAACTTTGCTCATCAAAATTATGTTCATCAAAAATCTTTGCCGCCTAATTCCACCAATGTGCCCGAAAATATGGATTTGCTCCATTGGGGACATTTGCGTGGCTGGCTGGAAGATCAGGATGAAGTAGAAAAAAATGCACCTTTGCTTCGTCGTTCTGCCGCCCGAATTATTCATCAATTTATGAAGCTGGAACTGTTTATTCCAGATGTGGAAGACATTTCTCCCGCCAATCAACTGCAGGATTTGTACACTTGTCGGGTTTGCGTAAATCATGTAGCACAGGTTTATTTGCAAAATCTAATGGCGCCGGAAGAAATTGATTTTCAGGGACACACCGCTCTAATTTTTAATATGCTGGGAACTGTCCCCCTTCAAGAAGCTCAATCTATTATAAAAAAACTGCGGCTTCTTCAAAAACAGAATAATTTTCCAGAATAATTGGGCGTAAGGCATTTTTTTCAAAAAGATAATTCCACAAAATGCCCATCAAAGCTACCTTACGGCCTTTCAGGGCTTACCTACGGACGGTACTCGCCTTCGGCTCGTACCCGCTTCGCGGCCCTTCCACGCCTTCGCAAGTGCATTCTTCTATCCTTGATTCAAAACTTACCATTCATTTATAATTATTTTGAAAAGAGCGTGAGTAAAAATATGGCAAAACTAATCACTGGAATCCTGGCCCATGTTGATGCTGGAAAAACAACTTTATCAGAAGCCCTTTTGTTTCAGTCTGGTGCAATTCGTCAATTAGGGCGAGTAGATTCAAAAAATGCCTTTCTTGATAATAATCAGATTGAAAAAGAAAGAGGAATTACAATTTTTTCCAAACAGGCAGAATTAAATAAAAAAATCAGTTTAATAGATACTCCAGGCCATGTAGATTTTAGTGCAGAAATGGAAAGAGCCCTTGCAGTTTTAGATGGGGCAATTCTTTTAATAAATGCCAGCGATGGAATACAATCTCACACAAAAACTCTTTGGTCGCTGTTAAATCAGTATAAAATACCAACCGTTATTTTTGTCAATAAAATGGATATGGTTGACGCACGGGAAGAAGTTTTATTGGAACAATTGCAGCAAGGACTTTCCGAAAAAATTGTCAGTTTTTCCCAAGAAAAATTATCCACTTTAGAAGAAACTTTTTTGGAACAGCTTTCTAATAATGATGACGAACTGGCAGAAAAGTTTTTAAATGGTTTGGTTTTTTCAAAAAAAGATATATCGGCGGCAATTTCTCGTCGTAATGTTTTTCCTTGTGTTTTTGGGTCAGCTTTAAAACTTCAGAATGTAGATTTACTTTTACAGCTTTTAAACGAATATTTTGAAGTTCCAGATTATGCAAATCATCAGGAGTTTGGAGCCATCGTTTATAAAGTTTCAAAAGATAAACAAAACATCAGGCTTACTCATTTAAAAGTAACCAGCGGCATTTTAAAAGTAAAAGATTCCCTTGATGACGAAAAAGTAAATGAAGTAAGAGTTTATTCTGGTGAAAAATATGAATCGGTAAAAGAAATATCAGTTGGAGAAATCTGTACTGTAACTGGATTAAAAAACAGTTTTGCGGGTAAAACCTATGGAAATGCATCATCCTTATTAAATGCAAAAATAGAACCAGCTTTAATATATGCAGTTTTGCCACCTCCAGAAATAGATATTCCAAAAATGCTACAGATTATGCGGGAATTAGAAGAAGAATTACCAGAGATTCAAGTGGAATATATAGAAGGAATCAAGGAAATCAGAGTAAAACTGATGGGACAGATTCAGACAGAAGTAATTCAACAGCTTTTAGAAGAAAGATATAAAATCAAAATTGCTTTTGGCGAAGGAAAAATTGCATATAAAGAAACAATTCTTGAGCCTGTTATTGGTGTTGGTCATTATGAACCTTTGCGTCATTATGCGGAAGTTCATTTGCAGCTTTCACCTTTGCCTTTGAGCTCTGGTTTAAAATTTATTTCTAATCTAAGTGTGGATGTTTTAGATACAAACTGGCAAAGACTAATTCTTACACATTTGCAGGAAAAAACTCACATAGGAGTTTTAACAGGTAGTCCCATTACAGATATGGAAATAAAAGTTATTGCGGGTAGGGCTCATTTAAAACATACGGAAGGTGGCGATTTTAGGCAATCTACTTATAGAGCTGTTCGCCATGGGTTGATGTATTCAAAATCGGTGTTGCTTGAGCCAATTTACAACTACGAAATTGTTGTTCCAGAAAGTTGTACGGGGCGGGTTATGTCGGATATGGAAAAGATGAAAGGTTCCTGCACTTTGGATGAATCTAAAGGTGGATTTTCAATTTTAAGTGGAAAAGTGCCTGTTGCAACGGTAAAAAATTATATAAACGAGGTTCGTGCTTTTACAAAAGGGCGGGGAAACTTAAGTTTAACTTTGGCAGGTTATGCTTTGTGCCATAATCAGGATGAGGTTATAAAAGAAATTGCATATAATCCCACTGCCGACTTGGAAAATCCAGCAAGCAGCGTTTTTTGTTCCCACGGAGCAGGTTTTACTGTTAATTGGGACCAGGTAAATAATTATAAACACATAAAATATTAATTTTATAAAAGTCTATCGGTGGTATTCCCCTTAAAAAAATATAGCAGTGGTATTAACCTTAAAAAAATATAGCAGTGGAATTTAACAATAAAAAAGTCTAGCGGTGGTTGAGGCTCTCGAAACCACCATACATACTGCTAAAGCTCATACCAACAAGTGGTTCCTGAATCTCTCCAAAGACTCAATTTTTTTTCAATAGTTTTTTAAGAACAACGAGTGCAATTATCGACATTATTACTTCACCACAGAAAGTTGAATATGCAAGTCCGTATAATCCAAATAGGTGACTGAATAACAGAATAAAAGGAATCTCCAGAGCCAGTTTTCGTAAAATAGAAAAAATTAAAGCATGGCGGCCCATTCCAAAAGCTTGGGATATACCAACAACAACAAAATCAACGCACATAAATGGAAGACCAAGCCCAAATCCTTTTAAAAAGCGAGAACCAATTTCTATAATTGTTTCATCTTTCATAAAAAAGGCCACCAATTGTTTTGATGCTGCAAAATAGATAATCAGAACAACAAACAAAGCGCCCAAGGTAATCTGAAAAATCTTTTTTATAGTTTCTTTAACTCGTTGGTCATTTTTACTGGCATAATTGTAGCCAATTAACGGCATAACGCCCTGACTGAATCCAAAAATTATTTGAATTGGCAATTGATTTAATTTATTTACAATACCAATTGAAGCAACTGCATAAGTTCCAAAGCCTGCTGCCAAATTATTGAAAATTGTCATAGAAACAACATTCAAATTATTTTGAATTACTCCAGGAAATCCAACGACAAAAATATTTTTAAGAATATCCGGTTCAAAACTTACTTTTTTAGGATTTACACTTACAAAGGTTTTTCCTCGAATGGAAATCAAAAGGATTATAAAATAACAAAGTCCAAAACAGTTGGAAATGAATGTGGCAAAACCAGCTCCGGCCGCTCCCAGATTTAATCCAAAAGGAAGAATAAAAAATGGATCTAGAATTATGTTCAAAATACAACCGCTAATGGCACCAATGCTGGCTTGCATGGCCCGTCCCTCTGCCCGCAGAATAAAGCTAAAAAGAATATTCATTATTCCAGGAACGGCGCCTAATCCTACTGTCCAAAAAAGATATTGTTTTGTAACGGCATAGGTTTGAGAATCGGAACCAAGAATATGGAGAATCGGTTTGGAAAAAATTAAAGTTATGGCAGAAAGCAGTAAGGCAAAGGTAAATCCAAAATAAATGCCAGTGGCGGAAGCTTTTTTTACATTATCATACTCTTTTAATCCTAATTTGCGGCTCATTAGGCTGGAAGCTCCAACTCCAAAAAGATTGGTGATAGCGTAGAATAAAGTCATGGCTGGAGCAACCAAAGTTACGGCTGCATTTTCAATAGGATTGTTCAGTTTTCCTACAAAAAAAGTGTCGGAAAGGTTGTAAACAATTGAGACTATGGAACTGATAATCATTGGGATTGTAAGTGTAAAAATTGCTTTTGAAACGGGCATTCGTTCAAAAAGTTCTTCTTTGGAAACATCCTTTTGCATAGGGCCATTTTATTCAAAAAACAGGGATGGGGGAAGAGTTTTTATAGGAAGTTATTTATGAACTTTTGGAAGATTGTTTATTTTGGGAACATTGTGCATTGGGGGACAGACCCCGTTTGTGCAAAACTTATGGTGAAACTTATGGGGGACACACCTCAATTGTGTATATGATGGCACAGGTTGGGGACAGTCCCCGTTTGAAAAAAACAATCAATGGGAAACATTGGGGACAGATGCCTGGTTGAAAAAATCACTTGGGGACAGTCCCTTGCATAAAAATCAATCAGTAGGGACAGAGACAATTGATTGAGACAAATGATTGAAAGCTTCTTTGGGGACAGACCTCAGATTTTCAAAAGGAATGAAAGATTTAATCTTTTTGAGTGCGGGCGGCTTTTATGGCGGATAAGGCGCTTTTTATAAAATCTTTAGTACGCATAAGGGCCAAACCGCTTTGTTCATCTCCCAGAACCAGCAATTTTTCACCAGGCTTGTATCCCATCAAATCCTGCGCTTCTTTTGGAATATGAATCTGGCCTTGTTCATTCATAGTAACGGTTCCGAAAATATGATGCCCTTTGGGGGCAGGTGGTAATTCTTGCGACAGACTTTCAAAACCTTCAATTGGTTCTTGCTGGAAATAGAGATTATCAATGGAAGTGTTGTATATTTTTGCCAATTGGGCGCATTTTTCAATATCCGGAGAAGTTTCGCCTTTTTCCCATTTTGCATAGGCTTGTCTGGAAATCCCAATTTTTTCAGAAACCTCTTCCTGACTGTAACCATAAGCATTCCGCAGATTTATTATATTATCTTTAAGCATAATGTATGTTAAAACCTTCCTTAAAATTGAAAACCGCAGATTGTTTCAACAATCGAGGATTTTCAATTCGTTCGCGCAAGCGAACATGTATATAAGGAGTTTATTGAAACTCCAAGTGTAACATAAACGCACCATTTTGCGTTTATGTTAAAACCTTCCTATTTTTTATAAATCGGAGATTGTTTCAACAATCGAGGATTTATAAAAAACGTTCGCGTGAGCGAACATGTATATAAGGAGTTTATTTATAAACTCCAAGTGTAACTTAAACACGCTATTTTAGTGTTTAAGTTAAAACTTTTTTCCCATTTGCCCTTCATTTATTATATCATTTTTTCAGTGTTTTATATAATAATTAATGATAATATGAAGTATAACCATATTTAGGAAGTCTATTATATGCTGTGATTTTTGTTTGTTAACTAGAAACTTTTCATAGCCATATAGCGACAATTTTGTTCACATAGAATCAAATCAGAAGAAAATAAGAGGTTTACAATGAAATTATCAAACGAAGAATTACAAAAAATCTATTTTGGCGCCTACCGTTTTGAAGAAATAGAAGATGGCTATTTACAAGCCTTCCAATACACCCAAGATCAGGTTGCATATTTTAAGAAAGCTTCCGACTTTTGGTATGACCGATGTTTAGCCTCAACTTCCAAAACCATAGAACTTACAACCAATGCAACAAACATCTCTTTTGATTACAGATTTTTGTGGAAAGGCTCAGAAGACAGCATAGAATTATCAGTTGATGGACTCATAACACAAATCTTCTATATAAAAGACTTGAAAAGCGAAGGAACACTGAACTTTGATTTAACCGCCGCTCTTGAAGGTGTTTATAGCGAAGATACCCGTGGAATGAAAAAAATAACCATTTATCTTCCAGCCGATGCAACCTTAGCAATCAAAAACTTTCAACTGGATGGAGATTATGAACTGGTAAAAAAAGGCCCTAAAGTTTTGTGGTTAGGCGACTCTATTACCCAAGGCTTTGGTCCATTGCGCTCCAGCCAAACTTATGTAAGTGTAGCCAATAGTATTTTAAATTACGACATCATCAATCAGGGAATTGGCGGTTATGTTTACGACAAAAATTGTTTACTGGAAATGAAAGGTTATAAACCAGAAAAACTGATTGTGGCTTTGGGAACAAATCAATATGGCACAGAAACCATGAAAGACATAGAAGACTATTATCCCAGATTATTCCAGCTCTATGGAAAAGACATTCCAACCTTGGTTATTACCCCTTTATGGCGCGGAGACAATTTGGAAGGCGTACCAACTCTTGTAAAATTCTGCGACAAACTTAAAGAAATTCTCAAACAGTATCCAAATATAAAAATCGTCGATGGATTCAAGTTGGTTCCTCATTTGCCAGAATATTATATCGATAATCTTCATCCAAATGCCTTAGGAGCAGAAGTTTACGGAAGAAATCTGGTTCAAAAAATTCAAGAATTGGGATTTTAGTTGGCACAGGAAAATCGTAAAAGAAACACAAAGAAACACAAAAAAGCACAAAACAGCTTTTCCCAACATCAAAATAGAAAAAAGATTATAACAATAAAAACATTATAACTTCAAAAGTTTCAAATTTGTAATACACCTTTATTGGAGAAAATATGGAAATAAAAAATTTTTTACCAGGAAATGACGAAAAAATAAATCAGCTTTTAAAATTTTCCGCAGAAATCGATAAAATGACAGCCGTTAGCCGCCGAACAGTGCTGGTAGACAAAAGCCGTCGAGAAAATGATGCAGAACATTCCTGGCATATCGCAGTAATGGCCATGCTTTTTAAAGACTATGCCCCGAAAGGTTGCGATATCGGCCGTTCAGTACAAATGTGCATTGTTCACGACCTAATTGAAATTTACGCCGGAGACACCTTTGCCTACGACCCAGCCGCAAACGAAGGCAAAGCCGAAAGAGAAGCAAAAGCCGCCGACAAACTTTTTGGCGAACTTCCATCTCCACTAGACAAAGAATTCCGCCAATTATGGGAAGAATTCGATGCAATGGAAACCCCAGACGCAAAATACGCCGCCGCCATGGACAGAATTCAACCATACCTCCACAACACATTAACCGACGGACACACCTGGGTAGAAGGTCATCCCACTGTAGATATGGTCAACAAAAGAATCGGCCCCGCCATAGACTTAATTCCAGAATTAAAAAACTGGTACGACGCCAACATTCAACGGGCCATCGAAAAAGGCTGGCTAAAAAAATAATTATTCATCAACACCGTTTGGAGCTTTATTCAAAAACATTTCTTCCATACGACATAAAATTTTCTCAATCTTCACAGCGTAATTTGGATCAGTAGCCCAGGTTCCGCTAAGCCCGTCTATAGTTTCAACAAATTTTGTTTTATGCACCCAAGAATACCGCGGATCAATCAACTCATTGTTCAACACCACATCCTCCGTAGTTGCATAAGCCTGAAGGTGCTGAATATGAGCTCTCACCCCAAGCTGTTCCGTTTCAAACACGCAGCCAGGATGTTCCGCGTCCATAGCTCCCAATCCGCAGTAGTTGTGGAATTCCGGTTGAACCAAGCCCCCAAACCGAAGATACCCAGTCTCCAAACACATTTGTGCAAAAGCCACATCCCAATTTATCCCTTCCACTTGGGCTTCAACCACATACATCTGCGCAAAATGACTAATCTCAATCAAATCAAAATCATTCCGCTGAGACAAAAAATATTCCGCCAGTTGGCTAGCCGTCAAAACCCCTTTATCCAAAATCTTCCTCGAAATCGCAGCCTTCACAACCTCCGCTTTTTCCTCAAAAACATCCTCGCAATTTTCCTCCGCCCAACTTTCCTCAACAGGCCTTGGTTCAATATCATTATCCGGAATCGATTTACAAGAAAAAAAACTTACCGAAATCGTCAAAATCGCCAGCAAAAAACCATTTTTCCTAAAACACAATAATTTAGATGCAATCTTTTTCATAATAAGAAAATCGGTAAAATCAGAGCCCATTCTTAGCAAAAAACATTTTTCCTTTTCAGACTTATTCGGGCGAAAACCCATTTTCGCTAGCCAACCTTTCCACAAAATGCCCAACCTTTCTACTAACGGCCTTCCAGGGCTTGCTAACGCGCGGCATCCTCATTGTCATTCCGGTTGCGTCAAAATGTTCCACATTTTTCCCCCTTCC
The DNA here is from genome assembly GCA_024402595.1 of Treponema sp. Lineage (GTDB taxonomy): Bacteria > Spirochaetota > Spirochaetia > Treponematales > Treponemataceae > Treponema_D. The sequence goes on from JAKSTL010000024.1 coordinate 12,750, forward strand.
ACGCCTTCGCAAAACCTTTTGAAAGTTTTGTAAAAAAATTAAAAAAAATGTAAAAAAAATCCCAAAAAAGCGCAGTTTTTAAAACTTTTTTGTAATTATTAATATGTGGAACTAAATATAAAAAAACCTGAAGTACGAGAGAAAACTCTTAAAAACGGATTATCTTATCCTCTGGACGAAGAGCTTGTTATGCTCATTCTTGGAACTGGTACAAAAGAGATGCCTGTAGAAAAAATGGCCAAAAAAATTGTAGAAACCATCGATTCTACAAACTACGAAAATATTGTAGAAAAATTGTTATCCCTAAAAGGCGTAGGAACCGGAAAAGCTTTGGCAGTAGCGGCCGCCTTAGAGTTCGGAAAACGAAAAAGCAGTCATTTTGGAGCCCATGTAAAAACTCCCGAAGACATAATTCCTTTTGTAAAGCATTATGTCATTAAGTCAAAAGAACATTTTCTGGCTATAACTTTAAACGGCGGACATAATATTATTCAAATACATGTAGTTTCCGTAGGAACCATCAATCGAACACTAATTCACCCAAGAGAAGTTTTTGGAGAAGCCATCAGAGAAAATGCAGCCGCAATTATTTTATGTCATAATCATCCTTCTGGAAATGTAAATCCTTCTTTTGACGACATAGAAACCACAAATACCTTGCTGGAAGCGTCAAAAATAATAGGCATTCCAATTCTAGACCATATAATTATTGCCTGTGACACATATTTTAGCTTTATGGAAAATGGACTTATCGAAGAAGAAAAATAATAAGAATGTAACTAAACCTATTTCTTATTGTTTTAGAACCGAGGATTCAGTAAAGTATATACCATGAAATTATACACTCGTAATCAATTGATGTTTTTTGTATCAGCAGGCATAGTTCTTACCGCATTTGCAACATATTTTGTGTGCTCAAAAATTATGCCTTCAAAAAAGGAAAACAACCAAACTTATGTTACAGAAATTACAACCACAGATTCAGAAAATCTTAGCGACAAAAACTCTTTTACCAATGAAGTTTCTGAACCAATGGTAGAATTACAGCAAAATCCGGGAATCATACTTCCTGTAAGTTCAGGAACTATTTCGTACACTCAAGATGAATTGCAGAATATAAATGTCTATTCTATGTGTAACGAAGCCGTTGTAAACATTAACACAAAAGTTACCGCTTACGACTGGTTTCTGGAACCTTATGTACAAGATGGTGGCAGCGGAAGTGGTTCCATTATAGATAAAAGGGGCTATATTCTTACTAATGTTCATGTTATTCAGGGAGCTACAAAGATTTATGTATCCTTGTTCGATGGAACTCAGTATGAAGCAGAAATTATTGGCCAAGATTTAGACAGCGATTTGGCAGTTATCAAGTTCAATCCGCCACAAGGCATGGAACTAAAAACCATATCTTTTGGCGAATCCGAAAATCTTAAAGTTGGACAAAAGGTAATTGCCATTGGAAATCCTTTTGGTATGGAACGAACAATGACTACAGGAATTGTTTCCGGAATTGGTCGTCCTATTCAAAACTCCAATAAACGAATCATCCGAAATATGATTCAAACAGATACAGCCATAAATCCTGGTAATTCTGGTGGACCTTTGTTAGATACCACAGGAAAAATGGTAGGTATAAACACAATGATTATGTCTTCTTCTGGAAGTTCTGCTGGTGTGGGCTTTGCAGTGCCTTCAGAAACCGCCGTTCGTGTTGTTTCAGATTTAATCAGATACGGAAAAGTTTTGCGGGGCTCTTTGGATGCCAAGATTTTTCAAAACAGTTATAGAATTGCCCAATATTCAGGCTTAGATATAACAAGCGGCGTTTTAGTTTCGGAAGTATTAACTGGTGGAAATGCAGAAAAAGCCGGATTAAAAGGTGGAACCGAAGCCGTTTATTATGGAAACCGAAGCAGCATTGTTTACCTTGGAGGCGATGTTATTACAAAAATTGACAACATTGTTATTTCATCTTTAGCAGATTATTATTCAGCCTTAGAAAGCAAAAAACCGGGCGACACTGTGGATGTAGTTGTTCGAAGAAATAAAAAAGAAGTAAAATTAAAAATAACTCTTGTGGAGTAAAACAAATTAAAAAATCTCTGCCAGATTTTGAATCTGCATCTCATTGTTATTTGTCATGATGAACTAGTTTCAGCATCTCACTACAACGAAGTATTTTTTGAGGATTTTATAGCCTATGTTACAAAAAAGATTTATTTCTGTTTTCATTTTTACAGTTTTATTCAGCAGCCTTTTTGCAGACCGTTTTGGACTAGTCCTTTCTGGTGGAGGAGCAAAAGGTGCCTATGAAGTTGGTGTTTGGAAAGCCTTGGAAGAGTATGGAATTACAAAAGATATCGATGTTATTTCCGGAACTTCCGTTGGCGCATTAAACGGAGCTCTTTTTGCCTGCACCGATGTAGAAAAAGCCGAAAAACTTTGGCGAAAAGAAGTAGGGTATTCATCTTTTTTAATGCCAGATACTACAAGTCTTTCAGAGATTGCCAAGTTTGCTCTTAATCAAGCAGAACAAAATCTCTCTGAAAGTAAACAGAAAAACGACCCTTATGGTTTGAAATATTATGGAATCACTTCTGTAGAAAATGATGTGCTTACTTTAATTCTAGACGGATTAAACTTTCTTGCAGACACAGGCGTTGGATTAGCAAAAGGTACAGCAAAATATTTATCCGATTATATTTTTAGCGAAGCCCACAGTGATGGTTTGTTTACCCGAGATGCCTTGGAAGAAATAATGTCAGAATATGTTTCTTTAGAAAAAATCCAGAAGTCTGGAAAAGAAGTATATGCAACCGCCATTGCAAAAGACGGCTTCCTTTTGTTGAATACACTGAACTGGTTGTTAGGCACCGACAGTACCCATTATTTTAAATTGAACGAGCAGATTTCCGATGAAAATGTTCATTCTGTTTTAATGGCTTCCTCTTCTTTTCCATTGGTTTACAAATCTACAAATCTGTCTGGAAGCGTTGTGGAAAATGGCAGACAGGTTGGCATAAGCAAAGAATACATCGATGGTGGTTTTGAATCGGTTGGCGGAAAAAACACTCCAGTAGAACCAGTTATGAATAATCCTAACATCGACACTATGATTGTGGTTTATTTAAAATCTCAAGCAGAATTGAACAGCACAATAAACGGAAGCTGGATTAGCGAAAAAGACAGGCAAAGAAAAAAAGTAATAGAAATTGTTCCAAGTAAGAACCTTGGGGCTTTTTTTGACGGAACTGTAAACTTCGATCCCGAAAAAATCAATGAACTGGTAGATTTAGGATACGAAGATACAGATAAACTTCTAAAAGATTTGGGCTATAAAAAACGCTCAAAGTTTCAGAAGTTTATAACAACAATTTTCTAAACCCCATTAGTTCATGGTTCCTAGGTTTTCCAGACTCTGTTCTAAAGCAGAAGTGTCTACCTTGGGACCGTGAAGGGTAAACCATTCTTTAATTTTTATCCAAAGTCCAGCAAGTCCATCAGGTAATTTTATCTGCAAAAATATCAGTAATCCTACAATCAATGCAATTACAAGCCAGAAAATAATTCTTTTTACAGGACTCTTTTTTTGTGCAAATGGATCTATAGACGAAATATAAGCTGATGCAGGTCTTTCTGGCAGGTGAGTAAGTTTTGCACCTAAAGCAGTTGTAATCTTTACATTTCCGTTTACAGCCCATCCAGAGGCATCCAAAATTGGAGCAATATTTCTCTGCTTTAATTTACGCCATGCAATAAAAACTGATGGAAGCGAAATTGCCAGCATAATTCCAATAATTCCCAATGGAATCCAGCAGCCTAAACCTAAGAAAGCTTGTAAAAGTCCACCAACTACAGTTGCAATTCCTGTAAAGGCAACACTGATTGCCGCTACTGTTCCAATGTCTGTTTTTTTGGTAGAAGCGGCCATTTTTGGATCTTCCACAGTTTTTGACATTTTATCCATTACAGAAGATTCAGCTTTTGCGGCAGATTTCGCAATTTTTTCCTGAATAAGTCTGAGTAATCGTTTGTAAGGACTCCAAAATGCTTGTTTTATACTTACAGGATTATCAATGATTTTTATAATAGTAGCGTCCCAGTCTTTTCCATTACGATCAAAAAAGACTCCGTTTCTACCAACCAAAAGATTATCTGTGTTTCCATCACTAATTAAAGCGGCAATCTGCATTTTTTCCCCAGTTCCAACTTTTATACAATCACAATAAATCAAATAACATTGGGAAAGAGCGGCCATAGTACCATGCTTTGCCATATCAAGAACCTTAAAACATAAATCACAGGAGCGGCCGTCAATGTAAAGAGTGCCACATTGGAAAATTGCAGCTTCATTCAAATCATAAAATTGTTCAAAAGAAACAAAATTGCGCAGAAGGTTTAAAAAATCTCGGCGATAAAGCAAAAGTTTTTTTAGTTCAATTGTTGCCAAAGCAATAGGCGGATGTTTTTCTTCCTCTTCAAGAAGTTTGGAAAGCTCTTCTGCCGCTGGAGAATTAAAAATGGCAGTAATTTTATCTAAGCCCATATTTGCAATCGGACTGGATGGCATAGCTTTGCACCAATTCAGATAAGGTTCAAAAAGAGATTCAATTTTTCGCCAATGGGTTTCTGTAAGGCTTGTAATTTCCTGTTTAAAAATTGGGAGAATTACATTTTTCTTAAAATTGTCCATGTCTGCCATCCATACAGGATTTATGGAAGAATCTAATGGAAGGGGCTTTTCGGCGGCACAAGAAGCCAGAGGAAGATTTGACAGCTCATCACTGGTTCTTAACTGTCCGTTTTCATCAAGAAACATAGAGTCAGTTTGCTTCTTCAAAATCTCTTTAGCGTTTTCATCATAGTTTATAAGGGAACAACGCAAATAATAATCATTTATTTTGTCTTTCACTTTTGAAAAAGCGGCTGCGGCATTGTCTGTCTGGTCTTTTAAAAAGAAGATTTTTGGGTCATCAATGGCAGCACTTTCCCGCCATTGTTTTATTGCTTCAAGTTCATTAAAAAAATCTTCATATTGTTTACGATTTATGCCTTTTACTCCGCTAATGTCTTCACAACCACCAGAAAAGTTAATAATTTCCTTTACTATATCTTTAAGAAAATCGTCTTTTATACATTCTGGCGGAAGAACACCATCACCGTTTATAATTCCTGGTGAAAAAAGCTTGTCGTTTACCGAAATATCCGAGATTGCAATTTCTGTGGCATCTGGTTTTCCAAGTATTTCAAGAATTGCTTTTGCAGAATCCAATGGAGAATGACCACAGGCAAAAGTAGTATCCCCTAAAGCATCCAGTGGAATAGAATCTCCCGGCGTCATAATAACTTCTGGTTTTGCAAAATATTTTTTTATATATTCAACGCCCGCCAGGATTTCTGGGATTCTAACACGGCCATTTTTATCTGTATCCAGCAGATTTAATGTTTCTTCGCTGAACTCCAGGCCTTTTACAGGGCATGCCAGCGCTGTCCAAGATTTTGGGTCTAATTTATCAATATTGAGCACATCTTCTATTGTAGAAAGCTGAACCTGAATCAATCCGCCTTTCTGCACATAATGCCAGTTATATCCCTCTTTGTTATTTTCAATAATCTTTTTCATAAAAGCTCCTTAATAAAACATCGCGTTAGCAGCAAGCCATGGATGGCGAAAATCTTTTTTAATTTTACCATAGAAAACCATAGTTGTCAGAATCAATGTGAGAATCTTTCCCACCAGGGGTTTATGGGTGGTTCCGCTCTTTATAATCCTACAGATTTAACTTCCAGCCAATTAGCAAATGGTGTTTATGTCGCTACCAGATTAGGTGAAGTTGCTGCTGAAATGTATGATGCTGATACTGTGATATATAAGGATATTCCTGAAAATGCACAATATGGATATATCTATTGGGAATAAATATTGACGGAAGATTTGAATACAGGGACCGAGGTAGATTATTATTTTTCTGTAGAGGATTTTTGTAATGGGTATTTTCCAGACGAATTATTCAAAATATTTCCAGATTCAATAAAAGCTGATTATCAGTCGGTTTACAATGAAAATAATTATGTTTCAATTTTAAATGAAATTTTACTTAGGAAAGATGTAATAGAAAAATGTTCTGCTAATCTTAATATAGAACTCGAAGATGAGGTAAGAGGAATAATAGATATTATTGATACTCTTTCAGAAGATCAGTTAGTTTCATTAAATCGTTTGTTTATTTTTGAAGTTTATAAAGATGTTTGTCCTCCAGTAAATTATGGCTGTAATGATATAGTTCAAGTTTTTCCACTGTATTACATAAATATAGATAAAAATACAGATATGCTTGATAATGTTACTGATATTTCTGAAGACGATAATCAATATGAAATGTCCAGATATGTTGCTGATTTAAAAGGGTTTGCCGAAATTGGAATTGGAGAGAAAACAAATGATGAATGGATTCGAGAATTAAGCGAACAAACAGAAGATATTTACAAAATAAATTTTGATAATTACCAACAATATAAGTATGAAATAGAGAGTTTTGAGAAAGACTTTTCTTCATGTAAAAGAATAGAAATATCCTTTAATGCAACAACGGATAATTATCTTTTTGCGGGATTTACTAATATTACAGGGTTTGAATTTTATGCAGGAGTGGATTGCGAATTTCGTTTGGAAAAATGGTTTAAAATTTGGAAAAAAGATATAGTATTCAAATGTAAAAGTTCAAATTGCGGAGAAAAGTATATATGAAAAATATTAAATGCATATTTTTGCTCATTTTTTGTTTGACATTAACAGGGTGTTTTACTGATTCGTGGTACTTTGAAATTAATGGTTGGGTACTTACACCTTCTTTTCAAGAAGAGGATGTATATTTTGAAGATGATAATACAATTGTAATAACGTATAAAGGTCCTTGTTTAGATATTGATTATATTTTAATTGAAACAAGTAATAAAAAATATAAAAAAAAAGTATCACATGAGATTGATGATAAGGATAAAAAAATATTTATAACAGATTTTGATATTGATAAACTGAAAGGAAGAATACTGATAGAAATTACAGAAAAAGATAATATTACTTTTAAATTAATATCTTGTGAAATAAACGAAGAAACTGGCGATATAGATTTTTACGATTTTAAAAAGCATGGTTACTAATAAAATTTTTCATAAAAACAATGGCCTTGGGAAAAAATATAGTATACAACTGTAAGCTTTAAAATTACGGAGAAAAGTTAACATGAGAAATATAAAATGCATATTCTTGCTTATTTTTTGTTTGATATTAACGGGTTGCGTTGGTGATGCGTTGCAGTTTTGTGTTAATAATCCAATATTTCAGCCAGGTTTTAAAGTGGAAGATATTTATTTTGAAGATGATAATAAAATTGTAATAACATATTCGGGAAATCGCGTAGATATTGATTATGTCTATATTGAAGCTAATAATAAAAACTATGTAAAAAAAGTTACTTATAGGATTGATTACGACCAGAAAAAAATCTTTTTGACAAACTTTGATATTAATAGTCTTAAAAATATTATACAGATAGAACTTTATAAAAAAAAATATCGTGGTTATTGTATTATTTCTTGTGAAATAAATGAAGAAACTGGAGATATAGATTTTTACGATGATACTATAGATGTTTATTGGTAAAATCTCTTTTGCACCAGATTTTTCTATAACACCTTATATAGGAATTGGCGTATCTGAATTAAATGTAAATTTTGGATTTCCATTTAAAGAGAAGCTAGAATTAGGTGTAGAGTTAAAAGATCCTGAGATTAACAATAAAACTTTGGATTTTTATGTAAAAAATGAAATTAGTATCAATTGGAAGGCGAGTTTAAAAGTTCCTATTCCAATTTTACCAAACCCTCTAGAACCGCATTTTAGTGGTTTGATAACACAATTGCCTTGGGAAAAAAGATATAGTATTCAAATGTAAAAGTTCAAATTGCGGAGAAAAGTATATATGAAAAATATTAAATGCATATTTTTGCTCATTTTTTGTTTGATGTTAACGGGGTGTTTTACTGATTCGTGGAGTTTTGGGATAAATGATACAATAATATTTCGCGCAGCTTTTGAAGAAGAAGATATATATTTTGAAGGGGATGATAAAATAGTATTAACATATTCAGGAAACTGTTTAGATATTGATTATGTTTATATTAAGGTTGAAAATAATAATTATGTAAAAAAACTTACACATAAAATAGATTATAACCATAGGAAAATAATTTTTACGGACTTTGATATTAATAGACTCAAAAATAGCCCCAAAGATAGAATAATGTTACAGGTTCATGAAAAAGATTATTGTGGATATTATCAAATATCTTGTGAAATAAATGAAGAAACTGGAGATATAGATTTTTACGATTTCAAAAAAAAAGATGATTAGAGGTAAAATCTCCTTAAAAGCAGCGAGGATGAGGTTATTGAAAAATAATGACTATAGGTGTGTAAAAGTTTTTTCTTGCGAAGGCGTGGAAGGGTGCGTAGCAGCAACCGGAAGGAGGGAGCCGAAGGCGACCGACTGAGGATGCCGCGCGTTAGCAAGCCCTGGAAGGCCGTTAAGTGGTTGGGGTGAAGGTTTTGGTGAAATAGTAATACACTAAGATTTGACTTCGCCCTGAAAAATAAAAATGAACAAATGACAACTTAAAAAATTATTGCTATATTTTACCTATGCGTAGATTTGAGGTAGTGTCGCCTTTTGAGCCAAGCGGAGATCAGGGACAGGCGATTGACAGATTAAGTGAAGGTTTTTTGCGGGGCGATAAGTTTCAGACTTTAAAAGGGGTTACGGGTTCTGGAAAAACTTTTACAATGGCAAAGATTATTGAAAAAGTTCAGCGGCCAACATTAATTATTTCCCATAACAAAACTCTTTCGGCCCAGCTTTACCGCGAGTTCAAGTCATTTTTTCCAAATAATGCTGTAGAATATTTTGTTTCTTATTACGACTACTATCAGCCGGAAGCTTATGTTGCGGCACGAGATTTATATATCGAAAAAGATTGTGATATTAACCGTGAAATTGACCAAATGCGTCTAAAAGCAACTTACAGTTTGATGGAGCGGCGGGATGTAATTGTTGTGGCTACGGTTTCCTGCATTTATGGTCTTGGTATGCCAGATGTTTACAAAGGAATGCGGGTTCATGTGGAGGTGGGGCAGACTTTTGACACAAAGGCCTTTGCTGCCAAACTTATTTCTCTCCAATATACTCGAAATGATGATGTATTGGAGCGGGGTAATTTTAGAATCAAAGGTGATGTCATTGAAGTGTTCCCGCCATACATGGAAACAGACGAAGCCTATAGAATTGAACTGGATTGGGAAGAAGTTGTTAGAATCCGTCGTTTTGAAGTTATGAATCGAACAATCACTGGCGATATGGACGAAACGGTTTTTTATCCAGCAAAACACTTTGTTGTTCCAAGAGATCAGTTGGTGGATGCCTGTGATAGAATCCAGAAAGAAATGGAAGAAAGAGTTGAAGAGTTCCAGAAACAAGGAAAACTTCTTGAAGCAGAACGAATTAAAACCCGTACCACCTATGATATAGAAATGCTCAAAGAAATGGGAACCTGTCCAGGCATTGAAAATTATTCTGGCCCTATTTCTGGTCGTGCTCGTGGTGAACCGCCTGCAACTTTGCTTCATTATTTCCCAGATGATTTTTTGTGTTTGATTGATGAAGCCCATGTTTCTGTTCCTCAGATTGGTGCAATGTATGAAGGGGACAGAAGTAGAAAAGAAAATCTTATTAATTTTGGATTCCGTTTGCCATCTGCCTTTGATAATCGTCCTTTGAAAAAAGCTGAGTTTGATGCAAAAATGAATCAGATAATTTATGTTACCGCAACTCCTCGCCCAGAAGAAATAAAACAAAGCACTCAGGTTGTGGAACAATTGATTCGTCCAACAGGACTTTTGGATCCAATTATTGAAGTTCGACCAAGTGAAGGCCAGATGGAGGATATTTATAAAGAGGTAAGTGAACGAATTGAACGACACGAACGAAGTTTGATTTTAACTCTTACTAAAAAAATGGCGGAAGATTTAACCGATTATCTTACGGAGCTTTCCTTAAAAGTAAAATACATTCACTCAGAAATTGATACTTTTGAACGGGTAGAAATATTAAAGGCTTTACGAGAAGGAAAAATTGATGTTTTGATTGGAATTAATCTTTTGCGAGAAGGAATTGACCTGCCGGAAGTTAGTTTTATTGCAATTCTTGATGCAGATAAAATAGGTTTCTTGCGTTCCGAAACTTCTCTTATTCAGATTATTGGACGAGCCGCTCGAAACTCAGAAGGTCGGGTTGTAATGTATGCCGATCATATGTCTCCGGCAATGGAAAAAGCAATCAAAGAGACTGAACATAGGCGTGAAGTTCAGGAAGCTTATAATAAAGAACATGGAATTACACCAAAAACTATTATTAAGGCAGTGGAAGATATTCTTGTTCACGAAAAAGAAACTGCGGAAGAAAAAGCTGGAATGGAGCTTGATATTCTTAAATCTTCTGCAAATCTGTTTAATCCAAAAGAACGCAAAAAGCTTATAAAAGCCCTTACAGAAGAAATGGCGGCTTGTGCAGATCGTATGGAATATGAACAGGCGGCAGTTTATAGAGATCAGATTCGTGAAATTGAGACTCAATATGGAAAAAAATAAGCATTATTTAAGATTTATCATTTGTTTTTATAATGACTAAGGTCTGTAGTTGACAATAATTCATAAATTTTATATCCTTCTAAAACTATCGTTATTTTGTGATATTTGTTTGTATAAGTGAGGAAATAGAAAATGTCAAGAATGTGTGCTATTTGTGGAAAAGCTCCAATGTCTGGTAACAAAGTTAGTAAATCTTATAATCATACTCGCAGAACTTGGAGACCAAATCTTCTTAAAGTAAGAGCTCAGTTTGGCGGAACAACAAGAACTATTACTATCTGTACACGCTGTCTTAAAGCTGGTTTCGTAGACAAGAAAGTAAATGTTCCAAAAGCAACTGTTACAGAATAGTCAATGTTTTTTACTTTATGAAAAGCACCTGTGGTAGGTGCTTTTTTTTATCCCGTTTATATTTTCATTCTTTTTTATTTTTTCGCACTTCCAAATAATCACTGTTTATGAATCGATTTCCAATCCATCGTAAGCGGGCAAAACAGAAACAGTGTTTTTCATCAGTTTTGGAAAATCCAAAATGTGCTGGTTGATATAATCAATAGTTTCCTGATGCCCAGTTTCGTGAGTTAAATGAGTAAACCATACTTTTTTTCCGCCAATTTTTTCGGCAGCGTCCATGGCTTGCAAATAATTAAAATGAGTGGAATGTTCTTTAATTCTAAGCCCGTCTATTATTAAATGTTCAATAGTTCCACAGTTTTCGAGGATTTTTTCAATGGAAGCATCACTTATAAAGCTGCAATCCGTAAGATAAACAATAGATTTTTCATTTTCTTTAAGAACCCATCCAACTGTTTCCAAATGTCCGTGAAGCATTGGAATAGGTGTTATTTCCAGCGAATCAAAAGTAAAAGTTTCGCTAACTTCGTTTAAAGTTACTTTAGCATGTCCGCCACCTTCTTTACTGTGATGGAAAAAATAAGAAAATCTAACTTCAACATCCTGAATGGTCGCTTTATTAGTGAAAATAGGAATTGGAGGAGCGTTATACTGTTTTAAGCTTCGCTCCGTTTCTGGTTTTTTGAACATATCACAACTAAAGATTCGTAAATCGTCAATTCCATGCAGATGGTCAGCGTGACTGTGAGTAAGCAAAACCGCATCTATAGCCCTAACATTATATTTAAGAGCCTGTATTCTGAACTCCGGCCCTATATCTATTAAAATGTATTTTCCGTTTTCTGTTTGAATATAAACGGAAGATCTGTTTCTTTTATCATAAGGATTTGCAGATTTACAAACGGCACAATCACAACCAATAACAGGAACACCATGACTAGTTCCCGTACCTAAGAATGTTAATTTCATGGGCATATTATAGCAAAATCCATTTTAAAAGCAAAATTGTTTTGACATTTGAACAGAAATTGCTTATGGAATAAATCGTCCTTTTTCTGAATGGCAGAAGTTTTAAAACCTTGAAAAACCTTGTAAAATCTTCACTTTTTTAGGATTGTAAAGCCCTCAAATAATTTACTAACTGCTACTTTTCCACTAAAATATGTTGGTTATTATATTTAATAAATAATTTCACTGGAGGTTATGTTGAATAGCGGTTCAATGTTCTTACAGCAATTAATAAACGGTTTGTCACTGGGTAGCATTTACGCTCTTATAGCTCTTGGCTACACAATGGTTTATGGTATTGTAAAACTTATAAACTTTGCTCATGGTGATGTTATGATGATGGGTGCCTATGCAGGATATTTTGTCCTTAGAGCTATGGGTGCAACTGTTCCAGGTATGGCTTGTGCTTTTGTGGCAGCCATGGTGTTTTGTGCGCTTCTTTCTCTTGTTATTGAAAGGTTTGCTTATAGACCTTTAAGAAATGCACCTCGCCTTAATTCTCTTATTACAGCCATTGCAATGGAATTGATTTTGCAGAATGTTATGCGCGTTCTTCCATTCGTTGGACCAAATCCACGACAGTATCCAACAATGCCTTTACGAAACTTTTCTTTAGGTTCAGTTTCTATTTCAAATCTTCAGCTGATAGTTATTATTTCTTCTGCAGTTTTGATGGTTGTTTTGAACTTTATTGTAAATTACACAAAAACAGGTAAAGCAATGCGTGCCGTTTCTTATGATATGGGTGCGGCAAGTCTTATGGGTATTAGTGTAAATAAAACAATTGCCATAACCTTTGTAATCGGTTCAGTTCTTGCTGGAGCTGGCGGTGTTTTGTATGCAACTGCTTATCCTCAGATTGATCCAACTATGGGTTATATGCCAGGTCTTAAAGCTTTCGTTGCTGCGGTTCTTGGAGGAATTGGTTCTATTCCTGGAGCTATGGTTGGTGGTGTTTTACTTGGTGTGGCAGAAACTCTTACAAAAGGTTTTATTTCATCACAATATGCTGATGCAATTTCGTTCTCAATTTTGATTATTATTCTTCTTGTAAAACCAACCGGTATTTTTGGCAAGAAGCGAACAATTAAAGTATAGGCACACAGGAGGAAAATTATGAAAAATAAGTTTATTAGAAATACAATCATTCTTTCTGTAGTGGCATTGGTGGCAATCGCACTTCCTGCAGTTTTAATTTCGGCTGGTGTAATCAACGCGTATACTGCGCAGATTATCACTCTTTCGGGTATAAATGCCATTATGGCTTTAAGTGTAAACATTATTTGTGGAATTACCGGTCAGCTTTCTTTGGGACAGGCTGGTTTTATGGCAATTGGCGCTTATTCTACAATTATTTTTACACAAACTTGTCATATTCCACTGGTTGTTAGCGTTGTGCTCGCTGGTGTAATTACCGCTTTGTTTGGATTTTTAATTGGTTTCCCAACATTAAAGCTGGAAGGAGACTATCTTGCAATTGTTACCTTAGGCTTTGGCGAAATTATTCGAGTTGTTTTAGTAAATCTTAAATCTATTACTGGCGGTCCAAACGGAAAATCTTTCTCTACAGCTTTGTGTTTTAATCCAACCCTTGCCTATGTGGTAGTTATTGGAATATTGATTCTTCTGATTGTTTTAATTCAAAACTTTATTCGTTCAACTTATGGTCGTGCAATTCTTGCCGTTCGTGAAGATGAAATTGCGGCTAATTCTTCGGGAATACCAGTTTTTGGTTATAAGATGATTGGTTTTGTTATTGCGTCTTTTGTAGCTGGAATTGGTGGAGCCTTGTACATTTGTCTTATTGGTTTTGTAAAGCCAGAACAAGCTTCTTTCAATAATTCAATCAACTATTTAATTTATGTTGTTCTTGGAGGAATGGGTTCTACAACAGGTTCTGTTCTTGCAGCTTTCGTTCTTACTTATCTTCAAGAGTTCCTTCGCTTCTTAAAGAACTTCCGACTTTTAATTTATCCTGTAATTTTGATTATTGTTATGCTTTTCCGTCCACAGGGCTTGTTAGGTTATAAAGAAGTTTCATTCGTAAAAACTTTTGACTGGTGTCGTAAAAAGGGAAACTGGCAGCAGCTTGGTGGAAAAATTAAAGGCTTTTTTACAAAAAAATCTGTAAAAAATAATTCAGTTGAAGTTTCCGCTTCAGCCGATTCCAATGATTCTGCAAAGGGAGGTAACTAAAATATGTCTGAAAAAAATACAACTGTTTTGCAGGCCTCTAATATTTCTATTGTTTTTGGTGGATTAACTGCGGTTTCTAATTTTTCTTGTGAACTTAAGGCTGGTGAGCTTGTTGGTTTAATTGGTCCAAATGGCGCTGGAAAAACTACAATTTTTAATATGCTTTCTGGAGTTTATACTCCTACTAGTGGTGAAATTTCTTTTTGGGATAGAGATGGAAAGGTTAGAATAACTAACAAAAAATCTCCAGCACAGTTGAATAAGGTTGGAATTGCCAGAACTTTTCAGAATATTCGTCTGTTTGGAAATCTTACAGTTGCTGATAATGTACGAATTGCTCTTCATAATCAGCGAATTGTAAATCCAATTGATGTTTTGCTTAGACTTCCTCGTTTTCGTCGTGATGAAAAACTGATGGATCAGAAGGTAGATGAACTTTTGTCTATTTTGAAAATCCAGAATAAGAAAAATGAATTGGCAAAAAATCTTCCTTATGGTGAGCAGCGAAAGTTGGAAATTGCCCGTGCTCTTGCTTCAAAACCAAAGCTTCTTCTTTTGGATGAACCTGCGGCAGGTATGAATCCTCAGGAAACAGAAGAATTGCGTCAGATGATTGAGTTGATTCGTGAAGAGTTTGGATTAACCGTACTTCTCATTGAACATGATATGAAGTTTGTTATGGGTATTTGTGAACGAATTATGGTTCTTGATTACGGACGAATTATTGCAGAAGGTGTTCCTGATGAAATTAAATCAAATCCAGAAGTAATCAAAGCTTATTTGGGAACAGAAGCTGTTTAATCGGGGGAATCTTATGGCTCAACAAATGTTAAGTGTAGAAAATCTTGTTGTAAACTATGGCGCGGTTCGTGCCTTAAGAAATATTTCTTTTAATGTAGAAAAAGGTGAAATTATCACTTTGATTGGTGCAAATGGTGCAGGAAAAACAACTTCTTTGCATTCCATTTCTAATCTGATTAAAAAACAGAGTGGAAAAATCACCTTCAATGGGGAAGATATTACAAATCTTGCCGCCGATAAAATTGTTACTCGTCATTTAATTCAAGTTCCAGAGGGCCGTCGTATTTTTCAGAATCTTTCGGTAAAAGAAAATCTGGAATTGGGCGCTTTTTTAAGAAACGATAAAGCGGGTATTAAAAATGATATGGAACGAGTTTTTGAATATTTCCCTCGTTTGAAAGAGCGAATCAAACAGAATGCAGGAACCTTGAGTGGTGGCGAATTGCAGATGCTTGCTATGGGTAGAGCTTTAATGGCACAGCCAGAATTGCTTCTCTTGGATGAACCTTCTATGGGTTTGGCTCCAATTTTTGTTGATGAAATCTTTAATATTGTTCAGAAAATCAATAATGATGGAACTACAATTCTTTTGGTTGAACAAAATGCGTTTAAAGCTTTGTCAATTGCCAATAGAGGGTATATACTTGAAACAGGAGAAATTACAAAAAGCGGAAATGCTCAGGATTTAATTAACGATCCAGCTGTAAAGTCTGCTTATTTGGGCGGATAATCGTTTTTTCATAAAAATTGTTTTGAAAAACTGCCAGGTAATTTTCCCAGGAGGTATTTTATGATTATCAAGAGTGTAATGACAAAGGATCCAATTTGTGTAACAGAAAGTACAACAGTAACAGAAGCAAAACAGATAATGACTTCTAACAAAATTAATAAGCTTCCTGTTTTGGATAGTTCAAAGCGATTGGTTGGAATTATTACAAAAAATGATATTGCGAAAGTGTCTCCATCTGAAGCTACAACTTTGGATATGTACGAAATCAGTTCTTTGCTTTCAAAATTAACTTGCGGTAAGTTTATGACCAAGAAAGTTATTACTGTGGAAGAAACTGAAGTTGTGGAAGAAGCGGCTCGTCTTATGGCGGACAAAAATGTGGGTTGTTTGCCAGTTGTAAAAGATGATGTTGTAGTGGGAATTGTCACAGAAAGCGATTTGTTTGAACTTTTTGTTGAAATGTTTGGTGCACGAAATTCGGGCGCTAGAGCCAATTTTGAAATGGAAGATAAACCTGGCCAGCTAGCTACAGTGTTTGGTCAGATAGCTGCATTGAAAGGTAATCTGATTTCTGTTGTAACGCGAGAATCAAAGGATATTAGTAAACGTAGAATTACGGTGAAAGTATCTGGCATTACAGTGGAGCAACTGGAAGAACTGCTGAAAAAAGAAGGCGCCGAAATTATAGATATTAGAAATATCTGATTTTTATTTTGAATAGGTAGCCAGTGGGATTTTTCCTTCTGGCTTTTTTAGTATAAATGGACTTAAATTATTCTTTAATTATAGACGAATATTTCTCTACAAAAATGGAAGTTTTTACAGTTGATGACTGTTATAAACATCTAAAATCCAGAGGAGTTAAAATAACTAAAAAGCAGGTTTTTGACCTTCTGAATACTTCTTCAAAGATTTTTCCATTGATAAATCAGGAATACATGACAAGAGCTGCTGTTTTTACAGGAAAAGTGTTCAGTTTTAAGCCGTCAAAGGAAGAAGTTCGGAAAGGGCAGATTCTTATAGGTCATCGTTGTATGCCTTTTGTGAATCCAGAACTTGATCCAGATAAAATCACTGTAAAAGTTAATGGAAAAATTATTGAGTCTCAGTCGGCTGTCTTTTCAATGAATCTTGCTATGGATGTTTTTGCTTTGTTTGGCGAAGGTTATGTTATTCCTTATATTTTCAATGATGATGCAAACACAAAAATCCAAATGAGTTCTTTGCAATATGGGCTTCCTTCTGAAATCAGGTTAACATCTTGGCCTCTTTCGGAAATTACTGAAGGTGAGAAGTTTAATTACGGCGATAGAATTATTTGTAAAGTTGAAGATTGGGTTCAACATATAGTGGAGTTTGGAGTTTTAAAGCCAGAAGATGAAAGTTGTATTTCAAATGCCGACTTTGAAAGGGAAGAATGGTACTCTATTTTTGAAAAAGGGCTTTTGAATGATTTTGATAAGTGGGGACCTTGTAATTCTATTGAAGAACAACTAGCCACTTTGTATATGGAAAATCAGGATGAACTTTGTATAAATAATTGTGGCAGTGTAGAAGAGTTTTTGCAGCATACAAGAAAAATTGGTTTTTCAAATTATGGTGTTGAGTCTCGAATCTGGAGAGTAGGAGAAACTGTTCCGTATATTGGACCTTGGAATGATGCTGAATCTACAGAGGCTTTGTTTTCTGATATGTCTTTGATTTTTACACCTTATGTAATTGAAGCTTATTTGGAAAATCATATTTATGAGCGGGAAAACAAAATCAATAATCAGTCATTTGAAGAATTGGTAGATACTATTTTTCCTCTTTCGCTAAAAATGCCTACTGCAGAACGGAAACTTATATTATTGAATATAGAAAAACGGAATGATATAATTGAAAAACAATACAATCAGTTTTCTGATTACAAAATTGCGCCTTTGCGTCATCGAGTAATTGCCTTATTTTCCCAAGTTAGTTCTCTTTTATGCTCAATTGGTTGTTCTGGTTTAAAACTTGAAGATTTTCCGCAGCAAGAACTGGTTGTTTTGACACAATTATTCAATCACACAGAAAGAATTATTGAAGAAATAGAGAATGTTTTTATGCGGGATTTTTTTCCTATTGATGATGTGGAATTGTCTTTAACTGGCATGGAAGAAACCTTTGACGAAATTGTTGGAACTCTTCAATCTTCATTAGAAATCAATACATATAAAAACATCAAGATTCTTGAATAAAAAATATAAAAAAAAGTGGCTATAAATTACGATAATTATTAGTGTTCGTAGAGTCGGACATATAAAAAATATGATGAAGTTTGTGCTTCTTGTATTTTTTTATTAAAAAACTAAAGTTAATAATATGTGGAAGGGGGTGTTGTTATGGATTTTAATTTAGACAACAACGCTGACATTGCAGAAATGATTCATAAGGGTGGTATTTTTATGGATGTGGAAGGAGAAACTTCTTCCGAAATCTATGAGAAAATTTCAAAAATGATAAATTTACCCGATGGAATGACTTCTGAACAAGTGTATAATGCTTTATGTGCTCGTGAAAAAGTTTTGAGCACTGCTGTGGGAAATGGAATTGCATTGCCACATGCTCGTTCGCCAATCATGAAGGAAGAAAAAGATCAGCGCATTTGTGTGGTTTATCTAAAAAATCCTATTGATATGAAGGCTCCAGATGAACGACTTGTTTATGTAATGTTCATTCTTTTAACACAGAACTCTCAGATTCACTTGCAGGTTTTATCGGGACTTGCAGGACTTTTTAGAAGTTTAAGATTTAGAAAGGCATTGGAATCAAAAGCTGGAGAGGCTGAATTGTTGAGCCTTATCCGTGAGTTGGATAAATAATATTTAGGAGTTTTTTTATGGACAAAAAAGGTGTTGAGGCAGTTGCTCTTTCAATTCGCAGCTTGTCAATGGACGCTATTCAGAAGGCAAACTCAGGACATCCTGGACTTCCACTTGGTGCAGCAGAAGCAGCTGCTGTTTTATATGGTGAAGTAATGAAACATAATCCTGCTAACTCAAAATGGGCTGACAGAGACCGTTTTGTTCTTTCTGCAGGTCACGGATCAATGTTGCTTTACAGTATCCTCCACTTGGCTGGATATGATGTAACAATGGATGATATTAAGAACTTCCGTCAGGTTGGTTCTCGTTGTCCAGGTCACCCAGAATATGGTGATACAGACGGTGTTGAATGTACTGGTGGTCCACTTGGACAGGGTGTTTCAATGGCTGTTGGTATGGCAGTTGCAGAATCTATGCTTGCTGCAAAATTTAATACTGCAAAACACACAATCGTAGATCACTACACATACTCTTTAGTAGGTGAAGGATGTCTCCAGGAAGGTGTTGCTTCTGAAGCTTGTTCTTTGGCTGGTAACCTTAAACTTGGTAAATTAATCGTATTCTACGATGAAAATAAAATCTCTATTGACGGATGTACAGATATCACTTTCACAGATGATATTGCTAAACGTTATGAAGCTTACGGATGGCAGGTTCTCCGTGGAGATATGTATGATGTAGAAGGAATTGCTAAACTTGTTGCAGAAGCAAAAGCTTGTGGCGATAAACCATCTTTAATCATGCTTAAATCTGTAATTGGTAAAGGTGCTCCAAAACAGAACACAGCTGATGTTCACGGTGCTCCTCTTGGTGCTGAAGGAATCGTTGAAGCTAAGAAAACTCTTGGTCTTCCAACAGACAAAGACTTCTACGTTGTTCCAGAAGCTTACAAATATTTCGAAGACAAAAAAGCTGCATTTGCTAAAGCAGAAGCAGACTGGAATGCAACATTTGCTGAATGGTCAAAAGAAAATCCTGAATTGGCTAAACTTTGGGATGCTTACCACTCAGACAAAGTTACAGATGAAACTGTAAAAGATG
>JAKSTL010000025.1 GCA_024402595.1 Treponema sp.
TATCCTGCTGATGTTCATCAACCTGCTTAAGGCTTAAAGCATTTCCCTGCAAAATATTTTTTTGAAAAAGAAATTTAATTACATCACGAAATTCATCACTGCATTCTTTTTTACAAACTGCTGTGTATTCTTTGTTCCAGATTTCAAACAGTCTTTGCCGGCACCGTTCTGCGTTGTCCTGTAAAAGTTCAACACCATATATGCTGCCAACCGCAACCACAGAATATTTTTCATAATCAGAAGGGGATTTTTTGTATTGTTTTTTAAGAACTGCCAGCTTACGAGAAAGAATTTCCACCAGAAAATTTCCATCACCACATGCAGGTTCAAGAAATCTACTGTCTAATCGTTCAGTTTCATCTTTCACCAAATCACACATGGCTTTTACTTCTCGTTCAGCAGTAAAAACTTCGCCATGATCAGCTACTCGTTTTTTTGATTTGATTTGCAACTTTTTATTTTCCAAAACAATACCTTAGTTACAGATTGTTCATTGTTTTAACAACTTTTTAATTACAGTTATTAGGTGTGAACAATATTATAACATAAATTATTGTTTTAGCGTAATAAAATATTTTTGAATGTTGCTTAAAATATATAACTGTGAATAATTATAGAAAAGATTTTATTGAAAACTTGAAATATTATAGAAAACAAAAAGGTATAACTCAGGAAAAACTCGCAGAATTATGTGATGTTGCAACTTCTACAATTGGCTGCATCGAATCTGCACAACAATATCCTTCTTTTGATCTTCTTTATAAGATGGCAGAGGTATTAGAAATTCATCCCGCAAACTTGTTTTTAAAAGATGCGGCAAATACGAAAGGTCTTGATATTATTCACAAACAGTATTCTCTTCCCTACGATTTTCGTTCTTCCATTGAACTTATGATTTCTGATATGACAGAAAAATATAATGCAAATAAATAAGCGTACCCCCCCCCTCAACCCCGAGAATGCCAATTATTTTATTTACAAAACCTAATTCTGCTGCGGAAAAAATATAAAATCATACTCGTAGGGGTTCATAAATCCCAACTTTTCCGCAAGCTTTATAGACGCCAAATTGTCTTTATCGCACGCCCAGATTGGTTTTAATGCACGCCTGTCAATTTCTTCCAAAGTCCGAACACATGCCGCAAAAGCAAAGCCTCGCCGCCGCTTAGATTCCTCCGTGATTATACCAATTTCCGTATATCCATTGGCAATAAAAGCCGCCTCACACTCACTGCAAACCACGCCATTTTCCAAAGCATAAAATCCAAAGGTTTTTTCCAAAAAGTTCTCCTTTGAACCATAAACGCTATTATGAAAATCCTTCCACGGCAATTTTTCGTACAACTCAGAATTAAACGCCACCAATTCCACTGCCCCAGTTTCATTTTCACCAAAAAAAGCTTGTCGCTCTGTATATTCAAATCGCGGAATCACTACCCTCTTTTTGTTATCGCTCAACGGAGTTTCCGGCCGAATCGCCACATCCCAAACCACTTGAATCCACGCCGTTTTAATAATTTCACGCAAAGTTTCTTCAATCCACGCAAAATCCGCATCATCGCTAACAAAGGTCCAACTCATATCCAGCACACAAATGGCCTTCGTTGGCGCTTCCTCATCATCAACAAATGTTTTCCCAGTCATTTTCCCCAAAAAATAAGCCCACAATGCCGAATTATTTGGCTGTCGTTTTTTGAACAATGCCTCCGCTAAATCTTTTTTGTCATCACGCAATTGAATAAGCATAATTCCATCTCCACACAATAAAATGTAATAAAATTATGTAAAAACACCAAATTAATTCAAAATAAAATATTCAGGGCGTTCCCCCACAAAATAGATTTTGTGGGGTCGGGCTGCTTCGGGCTACGGCATTCGCCTCCGACCACGGCAGTTTCGCCCAGCTCAACTACCGTGTTTGGGCTTCGCCCACCCTGCGTATCCCTAACGCAAACTCCACATAAAATCCGCCGATTTTTTCATTGCTTCCATTTGATTTTCAATGTCAAAATGTTCAACCGTGTAATTTCCGTCATAACCAATCTGTTTTAGATTTTCTACAATCGTATTAAACGGAATTATTCCAGAACCAGTGGCACAGGAACTTACATCAGAAAGCCTATCCTTACAATGAACATTCACAATTCTATCCTTCAAAACAGGGTACGCTTCCAAAACATCTTCTCCATTAGCCAGAAAGTTTCCCGTATCAAAAGTAATCATCAGTTCAGGAATCTCTTTTGTGTATTCTTCAAGATAACAAAGCTTTGAACTTGGATTCTTCAAATTATCAAAATCTTCCATAGTCACCGTAATTCCAGCCACCTCTGCCATCTTACAGATTTTTTTAATCATCATTTTAACTTTAGATATTTCCGCTTTGACAGTTTCCTCTTCTAAACTAGAAAAATATGGTGGAATAAAAAGGATTTTATCAGCTCCAAGTTTTTTTGCAGTTTCAATATGATTTTTCATTTTGGTATCATCATCAAAATCTTTCCATTCATAATTTTCGTATAACTGTGTAACAGAAAGTCCCGCATCACCAAGTTCATTCTGCAAATCTTGCTGGGAGGAAATAAAGCTGGCATTAGTTTCAATTCCCGCAATTCCACAACCAACAGCCATAGCAAAAATCTCTTTACTAGATTTTCCACTTTGCTCGTGAGCCTGCAAAAGATGTTCCAAGAAAATAGAAACTTTCATTATTTTACCTCCGTACATTCACGAATTATTACGCTAGACTTTACAGGCGCACACCAGTAAACTCCGTTTTTAATAATCTGCTGGATTTCTTTTTGATAGTAAACCGGATATTCTTCGTGACCTGGCTGAAAATAAAAAATCTTACCTTTACCGCGAGTCCAGGTACAGGCACTTCTAAAAACATAACCGTTAGAAAACCAGCCTGTAAAAATTACATCATCTGGTTTTGGAATGTCAAAATATTCTCCGTACATTTCTTCTTTAGGAATCAAAAACTCTTCTGGAACTCCAGCTGCAATTGGATGGGTTGGACAAGTACAAAAAAGCTTTTCCGACTCTCCGTGCTTCCATTTTAAACTCATAGTAGTTCCCATTAAAAGCTTCATAGGTTTAGAAAAATGCGCAGAATGAAGTGGTAAAAATCCCATACCGTCTTGAACCCGCTCTTTTATATTCTGGGCAACCACATCCGAAAAATCATCCTGCTTAGCGTGACTCCAAAAAATCAAAACGTCGGTGTTTTCCAAAACTTCTTTAGAAAGCCCGTGTTCTTCCATTTCAAAAGTTGCAATTCTAATATTCAGATTTTCATCCTTCTGCAAAAAATCCTTTATACACTTGTGAATACCTTCTGGATATACTTTTCTTATTCCTTCATACAACTGCTCATGAAAATACTCGTTATAAATTGTTACATTTAGCATAGAAAATTATAGCAAACATGCCCCTCCAAAAATATTCAGCCCAAAACTTTCGTTCATCACTACAAAAACTAAACAAAAACAAACAGCAGATTTACCATATCAACTGCAAACCATTTTCTTCATATTGCTGAAACTTCTCATCCGCACTCAAAAGAACCAAATTGTTTCGGATAGCCTGTTGAATCAACATTCTGTCAAATGGATCGTGATGATTTTCTTTCTGAGGAACAGTTCCAATAGCAACATAATCATAAGGTTCAGGATTCAAAAGAGTAAAATCGTATTGTTCTGCAATATGTGGAAGATGAAGAATATTTATTCTTCCTAAATCTAGTTTTTTATTCTGATACTTTATTGCCATTTCCCAAAAACTGATAGGACTTATAAAAATCTTATTTTTCTCATTAGTCATGATTTTCATAACTGATTTAGAAATTTTTTCTGGAGTCATCAGAAACCAAATAAAAATATGAGTATCTATTAAGTATTCCATTTGCTCTCCTAAAGTAGTAAATCATCCATATTGTCAAAAAGATTTTCTGGAGTAAACTCAAAAGTTTCATCTTCCCAATATGGGCCATAATCTTTATAAAGCCCAGGAATACGTTTCTTTTTTTTCGGTTTTTCTTCTATTTTTGTAATCTGGGCTACTGGCTTTTTTGAACGGCCATACAAAATCTGAACTTCATCACCTTGAAGAACTTTTTCTAAAACTGAGGAAAACTGTGCTTTAAAATCACCAACTGTCATCTGAATCATAAGATTATGGTAACTTTAAACTTGTCAAGTTGTCAAGTTAATTTTTAAAATTTACAAAAAAAAGCCAGAATCACAAACCATTTCTGTATTTGCAACTCTGGCATTCATTGTTTTACAAAAAATAATTTTTTTCAGGATAGAACCATTGTTATGCGTCCACCGTATTATATTCCAAGCTCGTTTCCAAACCTACATACAAGTAAACACAAACTGCCCCCAATCTTAATATCCTGGACGAACAAAAACCTCTTTATTTTCAGGATCCACAGCCTTTTTATAAACCTTTTCTGTCCATTCATCCTGTGGAACATCTTCAATACTTACCGAAAAATGTTCAATTTCCCGTCCCAGTTCCTTCGCAGCAGTTTCCGCCAAAACCTTAGCGAGTTTTGCTTTAATTTCATCACTTCTACCAGGATACATCTGCACCGTAATATGTGGCATAAAAATCTCCTTAATATAAAGGGGAAAGTCTTCCCCTCGCTCGCATTCGTAAGCTCTGCTTCCGCTTGCTCGCTACCCCTTCTAGCGGGGTGTGAGAGACCATTTATGGTCTGTGTTCTATAGCAAAGCGTTAAAAAAAATGCGAATAGCATTTTTTAGCTTTACTTTATTACCCCGCAACGCCCCGATTCTATTCTTCTGGATCGTACACTGTAATATGAAGGTCTTTCAATTGTTGCTCATCAACAACACTTGGACATTCATCCATAAGATTGGTCAAGGGACGCTTCGCTCAAGCCCTTGACTCAATCATTTGACGGGTTTCTGATAAATCATAAACCCGTCATTGGTTTCGCACCATGTCGCCAATTTACTCTTTTTCTACACACTTAATGTGAAGTTCATTCCGTTCGCTACGCTCACTACCGAGTTTCGCAAGCGAAACTCGCAATATTTATGCTTCTGGATCTGTTACAACAATGTGCAAATCCTTAAGTTGCTGTTCGTCTACAGGAGCTGGGCATTCATCCATCGGTGATGCTGCCAAGTTATTCTTAGGGAACGCAATAACTTCATGGATTGATTCTTCGTGTCTCATCAACATAATCAAGCGGTCCAATCCAGGAGCAATTCCTCCGTGTGGTGGAGCACCAAACTTAAATGCCTGAACCAAGAATCCAAATGCTTTCTGTGCCCGTTCTTCCGAATATCCAACAATCTTAAAGATTCTCTGCTGAAGAGCTGGATCATTAATACGCATAGAACCTGAAGCTAATTCATAACCGTTCAATACTAAGTCGTACAAATCACCTTTTACAGCTCCTGGGTCGCTTTCCAAAGTATCCCAATACTGTTTCTGAGGGAGAGTGAACATGTGGTGTTCTGTTTCCCATCCGTTTGTTTCTTCGTTGAATGCGAAATATGGGAAGTCAATAATCCAAGCAAAGTGGAATTCATCTGCTGGATTGTAAAGATTCAAATCTTTACCAAGCTGCTTACGTACTGCACCAAGAGCTGTACAAGCAAGCTGCCAGTTTTCATCACTTACAAACAAAAGCAAGTCATTCTTTTCCGCACCAAGCTTTTCACAAATAACCTTTTCCTGACCAGCATAGAACTTAGAAATTCCGCCTTCAAATACGCCTTCAGCATTTACTTTCATCCAAGCAAGACCTTTTGCCTTGTAAGTCTTAGCAACAGCTTCCAGAGCTTCCACCTGTTTACGGCTGTATTTATCTGCAACGTTCTTTACAACAAGTGCTTTAAGACCTGAACGTTTATGTCTCTGAACATCACGACCAGCATTTGCAGCTCCAGCTTTAAATGCATTAAAGTCAGCCAAATCAGCCATAAAAGTTGCATCCTGCATTTTCATATCAAAACGCAAGTCTGGCTTATCGCTACCGTACAAATCAAAAGCATCTTCCCAAGCAATGCGGTCAAACTTAGCTGGCAAATCATAATTCATAGTCTTTTTAAAGATATAACCCATCATTCCTTCAGTAGTAGAAAGAACTTCTTCGCGGTTAGTAAAAGACATTTCCATATCAATCTGAGTAAACTCAGGCTGACGGTCACCACGAGCATCTTCATCACGATAACAGCGCGCAATCTGGAAATACTTATCAAAACAAGAAACCATCAAAAGCTGCTTATACAACTGAGGACTCTGTGGCAAAGAATAAAACTTTCCAGGATGAACACGGCTAGGAACCAAATAGTCTCGAGCCCCTTCTGGAGTAGATTTAATAAAAGTTGGAGTTTCAATTTCCAAGAATCCTTTAGAAGTCAAATATTCACGAGTTGCAAAAGTAACCTGAGAACGCAAAATAATATTCTGCTGCATAGGTTCACGACGCAAATCCAAGTAGCGGTATTTCAAACGCAAATCTTCATTGGCAACAACCAAAGTTCCATCCTTCTGACGAACTTCTTCAATAGAAAATGGCAAATCCTGCGAAGTTGTAAAGATTTCAATATCACAAGCTTCAACTTCAATTTCACCAGTTGCCATATCCTTGTTAATATCTTTTTCTGCACGGGCAGCAACCACACCTTCAACTGCAATACAATATTCAGACTTCAAACCGCTGGCAATTTTTTTCACCTCTTCCGAAGCCTTATCACCAACCATAACCTGAGTTATACCATAACGGTCGCGCAAACGAATAAAAATCAGCCCACCCAAATCTCGAGTACGACTAACCCAACCATTCAATACAACTTTCTTACCCACATCAGCCTTAGTCAGCTCACCGCAAGTTACCGTTCTTTTAGTATTTTCCATTTTTTCTCCTGAAGGGGAAAGCCTTCCCCTGTCTCCAGCCTGCTTCGCAGTCTTCCGCCACCCTTTCGCCTAAGGGGGAGAATTTTCTCCCCCTTAAAATCCCCCTATTATGGAATTTAAGAAGAGAGTTATTTCCAGTAAATATTATAAAAGACATTCTAATGATATAAGAAATTTAAATCAAATGATAATTTTATCCTCCAAACTTAGTCATATTGACTAACTAAATTTGACATCTAAAATCAGGTTTATTATAATATTAGTTAGTCAAGTTGACCAAGTAAAATTATATTTAATAGGAAAAAAATTATGTGTCAGGTAAATGTATTAGAAGCAAAAACAAATTTTTCAAAATTACTTATGTTGCTGGAAACCAAACAGGAAAGCGAAGTAATTATCTGCAAAAATAATAAACCTGTTGCAAAACTGACTTATATGCCACCTGTTGATACATCAAGATCACTGGGAATTGCAAAAGGTAAATTAATCTATCCAGACGATATTAACGATGGGGATGAAGAAATTGCAAAAATGTTCTATGGGGAGGATTTATAATGGAAATTTTAGCAGATACACATATTTTATATTGGCTTTTTAATGATGACCCAAAATTATCTGAAAAAGCAAAAAAATATTTAACAGATCCAAATAATAAAATTTATTACAGTGTTTTATCAATGTGGGAAATCGCAATTAAACACAATATTGGAAAAATGAACTTTTCAGGTACAGAATTCCTTCACTACTGTGAACAGGCAGGTTTTATAAAACTTCCATTTGATGACCGCCATATTGTTGCTTTGGAAACATTAGATAAAAAAGAAAATACACCACCCCACAACGATCCTTTCGACAAAGCCTTGCTTGCACAAGCTAAAGGAGATTGTTTAATGCTGCTCACACACGACAACAAATTCACTTATTACGATGAACCATACTACGCAATTGTTTAATTGTTTAATTTTTTAATTTTTTAATATAAAAAAGGGCTCGCCTAATAATTACTTTAGACAAGCCCTTTTCACATTTAGAAATAATCCAAATATCTATTTATTTACATTGGATTGCATATTATTCTTCAATACGTTCAGGATTATTATAAAGAACTATTGAGGTATTTTTGTTAATTTCGTTGTTATAACCAACAGGTTCATACCAAATACCTGCCCAGTCTCCAACATCTGGTGTTGTAGCAGAACCATCTGCATTAGAATCACCACCATTTTCATCGTCTTTCCAAGAAGTAAGCATTGCATCTCCAACTGTCAAGACTCCACCTTTATCTGGGTAAATATCCAATGAACTGTCGATTCCAAATTTAACAATTACACCATCTTCAATTGCTAAGCTACTATATACATAAATATCTCTATTATCTTCAATAAAACAATAAGGAACTTCTGTAATACCGAATGTTACTGGAGCTTCAATATCATCATAATAAAGATTTATAAGCTGTCTTGTATTCTTTAAATCGTCTTTGTGGAATACATTAGATGTATCAACTGTAAAACCTGCAGGACAAGACAATGGCCAATCATTATTGTAGAAAGTATTTCCTGTTACTGTAGATTTAATTGCACTAGCCTTAATATTCAAAGCTGGACAGTCATAATGCAAAGAACCTTCGCTGGCATTGTTTCTAAAAATACAGTTTGTAACAGTTGTTTTTGCTTCAAGGTTGAGAGCTCCATAATATTCGCTACCTGCATACTGGAATATACAATAATCAAACTTCGAACCCTGAGACTCCATTCCAAGACCTTCCCATTCTCCAGCATCAGGAACAGACTCTTCACAACCAGGAACTACAATACCAACAGAATTATCTTTTACAGAAGTAAAGTAAATTGGGTTTTCTTCTGTACCAACCGCATTAATAACACCATTACCACTAGTACCCATAAAAGAATCTTTTGTAAATTTAACAACAGTTCCAGCAGGAATAGAAAGTGTTGAATAAACTCCTAAATATCCATCAACAATGTATGTATAATCGGCATTCCATGTAACAGGTTTATCTATTTCAGAAACTGTAACAATATTACTAACTTTTACTTCAAAAGCGTATGATGTTGCTCTTGCAATATTACTATTATTTGTACAAATTACTTCACAAGCATAGTAACATAAAGATTCCTTATTATCAGAAACTGTATAACTAGGTTCTGTAGCACCTGGAATTGCAGTTAAAATATCATCTATTGAAGAACCCCACTTCCACTGATAAGACAAAGTACCATAACCTTCTTCTACTGTTGCAGTGATAGAAAGTGTTTCTTCTTCGTTATAATGCAACTCAAAATCTCTTTTTTCTGGATTAGTAATCTGAGGTACTCCAGCATTTCTAATACCTATAGAAAAATAATCAGAATCTGCAGAAGCTTTTTTTCCTACACTGGTATTTGTAACTTTACAATAATAAGAACCTCTAGCAGAACTGTCTTTGATAACTAACTTATATTCTGCTTTTGTTCCTCCAGAAATAGCTTTATCATTTTTATACCACTGATAAGATAAAGAACCACCATCAGTTACAGAAGCTTTTACCTTAAGAGTAATTTCATCACCATAATTCAACTCAAAACTAGTCCCTTCATTTTCTACTGATACAGTAGGTGTTGCAGCCTCAACTTCCAAAACTTTTCCCAGTAATGCTTCACAACCAGAAATCATAAAAATCATAAATCCGGCGAAACATAAAGCCAACAATTTTTTCATCTCTTTTCTCCTAAAAAACAAAATAAAGTGTAAAAGGTAATTATACCATCGTTTTAATATATCATGTAATAATTTTTTCATTAATGATTTTCTATTATAAAGACAAAACAGATTATGCATTTTACCAATGAGGGCAAAAAAATACGGTGGTTGAGCTTGTCGAAACCACCGTATCTACTATGCATTGTCATCTCACCATATTCAATGACCGCTTAAAACTAATTTCGTAAATTATTTCTATGCAATAAAGAACAAAGAGAAGAACATAAAAATACTTCCTGCAAGGAACAACAAATTACTTACAAAATGAACATATTTTACATTCTTCACTTGATACAAAATCAGTCCAACAATATAAACACCAGCGGCTCCCATCAACATAGAAAAACTTGTGCCCGAAAGTGCCGCATAAAGATATTTTATTAAAAGCAAACCAGAAAAACCAGCAACAAAATAAAGTGCAGTTGTAATTTTTGCGTGTTTTTTACCTGCAATCGCATAAAAGAGAATACCCATTAAATTAAGGCCCCATACAATTCCAAATAAAACCCAACCAATTGTACCACCAATTTTTGTAATTGAATAAACTGTATAAGCAAAACCAATAACAAGGAATGTAAACACATGAGACAGACGATTAAATACTGTCTTTGCATTTATGTTTACCAATGCATGCTGCAAACAAGAAAAAAGATACATCAAAATCATTGAAGCACCAAATAAAGAATGGCTAACAATTGTCAAACTTTTAAAATCCATTCCGTCTTGAATACCAAGAGTTAAAAGAATTGCAGTTGCAGCTACAAAAAGAGCGGCACCAATTCCCTGAACAATAGAACTGGCAACTTCTTCGCCAATAGTAAGACGGCGCATAGATTTATCCATTTCAATAAGAGCCTTTTCATTTTTAATGCGTCTTTCTGCCCGTTTTCGTGCTCTTTCATTTTTTGCATAATCAGCAGCGGCATATTTTGCCTTTAATCGTTCAGGATCCTCTGCATATTGAATATTTATTTCTCGAATCTGATTTTCGTAATCAGTTTTTAACTGCTTAATTCTAGAGCGTTTTTTCTGCTTAATAGATTTTAAAGTAGACTTTCTAACAGCCTTTAAAGCAATTTCGTCCTGAATAGATTCGTGAACCTCTTGAATAGACATGATTTTCTCCTTAAAAACACCACATTACTGGCGATTACTTAATTCGTATAACAAAATGCCGGCCGCAACCGAAACATTCAAACTATCAATTTTTCCGCATGTAGGAATAGAAACAATAGAATCACACTGTTTTTCCAATAATTGTGCAATTCCAGTACCTTCGCTTCCCATAACTAAAACCGATTTACTTGCAAAATCAATTTTTCTGCAACTCTCTCCACCAGCATCTGCACCATAAACCCAGAAACCAGCTTCTTTTAATTTTTCAACCGCGCGCACCAAATTATTTACCACCGCCACAGGAACCCACGCGCTGGCACCTGCACTTGCTCTACCAATAATTTCATTACCAGAAATATCATTTGCACTGTTATGTTCTGGAATAATTACAAGGTTTGCACCAAATTGGTCGCAGCTTCGAATAATTGCACCCACATTGTGAGGGTCTGTAACTCTATCCAAAACTACGACTGTTGTTTTTTCAGAATCAGAAGTTCTGGTTTTAATCCAAGTATCCAAATCCACAAGATTTTCCGCTTTTTTTTGCTCACCAGCAATTGTCATAACAATTCCACGATGGTCCTGCAAAGCTTCGGGCAATTCAACAACAAGCTCATCCAATTTTTTGTCATTAACCTGTTCCGCCAAAATGCCCGCTTTTTTTGCCGCTTCCAGAATCTTTTTTACTCGAGGCCCTGGTTTGCTGTAAAAAATCTTATACTCTTTTGAATTATTACCTTCTTTTAGAGCAACATTTACTTTTTCTTCAATGGAATGAAAACCTGTAAAAACTTTCACTTCTTAATCCTACTTAATTATTTTAGCGACCGCAGCACTGTTTGTATTTTTTGCCGCTTCCACAAGGACAAGGATCGTTTCTACCAACCTTTGCACCAACTCGTTTTACAGTTGTTGGAATAACATTTCCTGCAACATATTTCCAATCGCCATCTACATTTTTGAACAAAGAGATTTCGTGGTGAATATCGTGCATCTGGTGAAGAGTATAGTCTGCAGTAAACTCAACAATGGCTTCATCTTCTTTTTCACCTTTTTCGGTTCTAAGAATCTGCAATCCATTCCACTGAGACTGGCGACTCCAATCTTCTGTTGCCTGACGATCAATTTCAGCAACTTCTTCATCTTCCATACAAGAACTGATAATGTAATCAATTTCATGTTTTACATAAGAAGAATAACGAGCTCTCATACATGCTTCTGCAGATGGAGCTTTAATTGTTCCTTTGATAATTGGTTCACAGCATTCGCCGTAAGTTTTCCCTGAACCACAAGGGCATAATTCTTTTGTATCACTCATATCTTCATAATATAATGCATTTTTTATTTACTGTGAAGATAGACATTTTTAAAGATTTTGTCATAAAAGCGTTTTTCTTCTATTTATCTAACAATAATCTGATACATTGGCGTTTTTTCTGGTTGAAGCTGTAAAATATGTTTTTCGCAATCAAGGACTTCCGACGGATCGTGGGTAACATGAAGCATTGTTGTAGTTCCACCTTTGCCTATTAAATCCATAAGATTCAAGATTTTTTCACGATATTGTTCATCAAGACCGTGGCAAGGTTCATCCAAAATTAAAATCTCAGGATTTTTTACTGCTGAACGCAAGATTAAAATTGCCCGTTGCTCACCGTAACTTAAATTACCAAAACTTTCATTTTCACGGCCGTCAAAACCACCAAGAGCAAGCCATTTTTTTGCAGAAGAGATTTCTAAATCAGTTGCCGCGCCATACAAACCAATTGAATCTCTAAAGCCCGACACAATTACATTTTGCAAAGAAGTTCCACCCAGCATTCGATATTCCACATGCATTCGGTAAGAAACAATTCCCAGGCGTTTTTTAATATCCCAAATAGTTTCTCCGGAACCGCGTTTATTTCCAAACAAACGAACATCGTTAGAAAAAACCTGCATATTGTCGCCAGTAATTAATTCAAGAAAAGTTGTTTTTCCAGAACCATTTGGTCCTTGAATTAACCAATGGTCTCCTTTATAAAGCTTCCAGTTCAGATTTCTTAAAACCTGATGATCGCCCCAACCAACATTTACATCGTTCATTTCTACAAGAACAATTTTTTCTTCCTGCTCCTGCAAATCATTTTCGTCATTTTTCAAAATTGAAAGTGTAGCTTCCACCGTTTCTTTTAGCTGATTTGCAAAAAGTTCTTTTTTCTCAGATTTATCGGCAATACCATTTGTTTGCTCTCGTTTTTCCAAAAGCTTTTCGTAATCAGCACGGCTTCCACAAAAACTAATTTTTTTATCTGCAAACTCAATTACATTGGTAATAGCATCTGGAATCTCGTGCCATCTTTCCATGCCAAGAATAATACTTGGAAAATCCTTTATTTCTTCATTCAAAGAATCTTCTTTAAGTTCACGTTTTAACTGCTTAGAAAAAATTGTATTAAAAAAATCCAAAAGAATTGTTCTACTTTGAACATCCAGCCCCGCAAAAGGATCCGATAAAATCAAAAGTTTTTTGCCGGAAATAAGAGCACGGGCTAACAAAGTTCTGCGGATTTCTCCAGTAGACATATATTTAAGTCCACGATCCAAAATCTTTTCCACTCCGCAAAGCTTAATTTCTGGATAAGCGTCCAATTCACCTGCCAATTTTTCAAGAACCGCTTTTTGATGAAGAATCTGAGCTTTAAAATCTTTACCGTCAAAAGCATCATTGTGGACATCTTTTTTGCATTCCAAAATGCCTTGTGCTATAAAAACTCGACCGGTTCTACCAATATCAATGCCACCTTCCACATAATCCGACTCGTCATTTTGCCGTTCTTCTTCAATAAGTTTTGCGGCTCGTTCTAAAGAAACCAGTTCTACGGAATCGGCAAAAATATTAGTAACTCCCGCTTGATTTTCTTTTTGTTCATCTGAATCTTGGTTTGCCACAAAATGAAGTTTGCCTGCCAGAGCATTTATAAAATCAGCTTTTCCGCCACCATTTGGACCAATAACCAGCCAGGCTTCTCCGGGATGCATTTCCCAATCAACAACAGGCAATACAGTTTCTCGAGTATTTTCAATACGACAGTTTTTTACACAAATCAAATTACGCATAAAAAAGTTGTATCATAAATACTCAGAAATTTCAAAATCTAGTTATTTTGTAACTTTTAATTCAGCCTTAAAACCAGCAATTTCTACAATGTAATCATACTTTTGGATTTCTTCGGTGTTAAGATTTTCTCTGCGGTTGCTTTTTGAAAAATCCAAAATTGCTCCATTTTCGTCCAAAAAACGATTTCGGTTGCCAATTCGTCTAAAATATACCTTTGCACCATTTGTATGAACTGTAGAAGTTGCTTTCCACTGATTAAAATCAATTTTACCTTTAAAATCCCGAATATCTACATCCATGTCCTCGCTGCAATCTAGCTCAATATGGCCGTCGGCATTTATAACCATAGCATTTTTGCACTTTCCACCAAACTCAAGATTTTCAAAATCTATATCTCGAATCTTCAGATTTTCGGTAATTCCATTCAATTCCAAATGAGCCACAAACTTCTGCGGGATTTTTACAAAAATGAATAAATCTTTTTTTGCGGTTGTATCAGTTAAATCTGTAGTATGTTTTACAAAAACATCCATTCTTTTTTTATTTTCTTCTATTTTAACCTTTACTTGTTCCGCCAGATAATTCATTTTATTTGAAGCAAGCAAAACTTCTATTTTTTCTGAAGTTGTTCGTTCCACAATTACTTCGTGAGCAGTTCCAAAGTTTATATCCATTGTTTTGTCTTCGTCTAAATCATACTCGGTGCGACTTTCAAACAAAAAATCGTGCTTTGACATAAGGGCTTTTTCTTCGCTCAAAAGACTGTCTAAGCTTTCATTAAAAAGATTTGAAATTGCAACCAGATTTTCAATATCAGGAAGTCCGGTTCCATTTTCCCATTTTGTAATTGCCTGACGACTAACATACAATTTTTCTGCCAATTGTTCCTGACTAAGATTCTTGGCTTTTCTTAATTCTTTTAATTTATCTGCAAAAATCATATTTACCTCTTTTTTTCTATATAAATTATTTTCAATTTCATTATCCTAAAATATTTCCAATGTGGCGCTTTTCAAAAAACATATCTTTGTTTAGAACTACAAGAATCACTGCCAAAATTGAAACCACAAAAGTTTCTATGCATTTTGTATTCTGACTCATATTGATTTGTTCCTGCAAAAAGTTTACTGCAAAATGAACCAAGGAGCAGGCAAAAATACTTCGTTTGTTTCCAACATAAACCCAGGTAAAGAAAAATCCCAAGGGAATTATTCCAACAAAAAAGTTTACCATATACCAAGGATTCATTGCCAAAATATTTGCCTGATAAGTTCCTTGAATAAAAAACAATGGTGCATGCCAAATTGACCACAAAAATCCAAAAATTACGGATTCTTTAAACCAGCTGCAATATTGTGCAATGGAATCTTCTGCATAACCGCGCCAACCCAATTCTTCAAAAAGTGCAGTGATTATAAGAAGCAGTAAAGTTGGCATTCCACCAATTGAAAAGGAAAAACCTTCTACCAACCCAAACTGATTTTTACTTTCACCAAATAATAGTGAGATTCCAATGCTGGCAAAAATCACTGCTGAAAAAACCAAAATTGCCAGAATTACTTTCCAAAGTGTAATTCTAAAAAAGCCAAAGATTTTTTCTTTATAATCCCGCTTTAATTGTTCGCAACCAGATTTTTTTACAAAAATAAATGCCATTACAGAAGGAACAATCAGTCCAACAAACATAAATGCCATTGCCAGAGCAAAAAAAACATCGCTTTCATTGGTAGAAAAGTGACTCAGAATTGCCGCAACAATCCAAAATATCCAGGTGAATCCTAAAGTAAGCAAATAAAACTTTTTTGGCTTAAATGTGTATTCCATAGAAAACTCCTTGCAAATACCAAACAAAACTCTTTTTGAATAAGATTTTCATTCGGTTTTGTTTTAATTCTTAATCTTGGACTTAGAATACATACAAGCAAAAAAAACAAACAGAAAACTTTATTTACATTGCAAAAAAATCCCGCTACTTATAGTGGCATTTATGATTTTCTTTACCTTTTACTTAATTTTTTCTTTTACATAGCAAATGCCGCTGTCTGCTTGTTGAAAATGTTTTCCTTCTGGCACTTCAAAGGGATGATAAAATGCATCGCCACCAAAATATTTATAGGGACCATCTTTTTGATTTTCTCCCGCAATAATTTCTTTTGCTCCTGTTAAAACGGAACTCAAAAGCGAAATATCGTCATAATCTTTTCCGTGGCCATGTAAAATAATGTCTGCTTCATTTTCCAAAAACAGCAATTTTTCTAGATTTTCTGCAAACTCTTTTATGGTTATACAATTTGGCAACTGCATCCACAAATGATGATTTATGCTGTCTCCTGTAAATAAAATGCGCTCTTCTGGACAAAGCAACAAAATGCCGCCTTTTGTGTGTCCTGACAATTCATAAATCTTTAGTGTTCTTCCACCTAAATCAATAATGTCTCCGTGATTTATATCTACAAATGGAGGAAACTTTTGGCCTTTTGCTTCTTTATCTGCAAGAAAAAATAAAGCTTCGTCTTTATCTTTTGGATTGATGTACACTTTTTCGAAATACACATTTCCAAAAATATGATCGGGATGGCAATGAGTATTTACAACTATAACAGGTTTGTCTGTAAGTTCTTCTACAACTTTTTTGAGATTATTGTAGCCCATCATTGTGTCTATTAAACAGGCCTTTTTTTCTCCCACCAAAAGATAACCGGTTGATTCACCTGCTTCATCCAACAAAAACAAATCTTTTCGTAATTCTTTAATATTTAATTTTTTTTCCATAAAGTTATTATAAAACACAATGCATTTATTTAAAAATAGTTTGTGATTTTATCCTGACAAAACTTATTTTGTATTTTTCTATTTCTAAACTATAATGAGAATATCTATAAAATGTCTGTTATCTGTTACAGTAAGGAAATACCTTAATTATGAAAAAAATTATTTTTTTGTTTTTATCCTCCTTAATTGTTAGTCTTTCTTTTGCACAAAATCTGCCAAACACAACGGATGAGTCTTTTTCCAATGCACCAATCATAGAAAAAATTGGCATTTACAAATGTGGAAAACAACCTAAACAAGTTTTATTTTCTCCAGACAATAAATATGTTCTTCTTCCACTGCTGGATGATAATGGTTTTGATCTTTTTAACTTGCAGGACAAAAAAATAGAAAAACGGATTATTCCAAGCGAAGGTGCAAAAAAAGGATTTGCTGAAGGTCTTTTTATTCCTGAAAAAAATGTTTTTCTCGTTAGCCAAATGACCACGGCAAAAGTTTTTGAATATTCTTATCCTGACTTTACTTACAAACGCACTTTTGATACTGAACAACAATGGTCAAAGTTTATTGCTTATTGTCCAGAAAAAAATTATCTGGCGGTTTCAAATTGGATAACAAATAATATAACTTTGTTTAATTACGAAGATGGAACAATTCTTGCACAGATTTCTACTTCCGCAGCTCCTAGAGGAATGGTTTTTACTGATAATGGAAACACTTTAATTTCTCTTTCTTTTGATGATGGCGTAATCGAAAAGATTGATATTTCCACAAAAAAAATTGTTGATTCCATTGCAATTAAAAAAGCTGCCATGCGCCACATTGTTGTTAATTCAAATCAAACCCAAGCTTTTGTTAGCGATATGTATCATAAAAGCGTTTACAAAATTGATTTAGATTCATTTAAAATTACAGAAACCACAAAAGTTTTTAACAATCCTAACACCATTGATTTGCTGGATGATAAATATCTTTTTGTTTCTTGCCGAGGTCCAAATAATCCGGAAGATTATACAAAACGAAGCCCTGTAAACGGAAAAATCTGCATAATAGACACTGATACTATGGAAATTGTTTCTGAAATACAAGGAGGCAACCAACCAACAGGTTTGGATGTTTCTAACGACGGTAAACTTTTATGTTTTTCTGATTTCCAAGATGCGGCCATAGAACTTTATTCTATTAAATCCCTTTCAAAATGATTTTCTATGCCGGAAACACTGTGTAAATCTGCAAATGAACCTTCGCAATCTGGATAATTTTTGCACATAATTACATCTGCCGAAGTAAAACTGTTGCGAAATCTAAAAACTTTGACTTCTTTAAATAAAAACTGTTCGCCACAATTTATACATTCGATTTTATCTTCCATTTTGAAGCGACCAAAAATCTTCAATTGATTTTTTAATACTTCATTTTTTTCTTCATCTACCAGCATTTCTTGCAAAACATTATTTTTTTCCATTTCGCCTTCAAAAGATTCAAACTCTTTATCCATAAACAAACTCCTTTTTTGTTTTTCAAAAATTAAGTACCAAAATTTTTAGTGATGATTTAGGAACTCAAAAATCTCTATAATAAATTTGTCAAAAATTTTTTATTTCGGACCATTTTTAGAAAAATTTTTTAAATAAAGTTAAGGTTAGGGTATGGAGGGGCGCGAAGCGGCCACTGGACTGAGGGAAATTTTCAATGTAGTTTTTATTGGGAGAATAAATTTTCCCGAAGGAAGCGGCTGAAGGTTACTGAACCCCGGAACACCCGGCCCGAATGACCGAAGGGAATGAGGGAAACCCCCAAATTAGTAAATTCTACTTTAAAATAATTTATCGGTAAAATATAATTTATAAAATTTTTTTTACACGATGGAGGAAACCTTGGCGGAACAAACAGACCTTTTACTAAACGGCTATCAAATTATTCAAGATTCTGAGCTTTTTATGTTTGGAATTGATGCTGTTCTGCTGGCGGATTTTTGTAAAAACTCATTAAAGCCCAAGGATTCACTGATTGATTTGTGCACTGGCAATGGAATAATTCCACTTTTACTGGCAAAAAATGGCGCGTCTATTAAAGCCCTTGAGATTCAGGAACAAAGTGCCAATCTTGCAAAACGCAGCGTGCAATTAAACAATCTGGAAAATAAAATTGAAATTGTTCAAGGCGATGTAAAAAATGTGCAGAATCTTTTTCCAAAGCATTTTTTTAATGTTGTAACTTGCAATCCGCCATATATGATAAACGAACATGGCCGACAAAATCCTGCTGATGTAAAAGCCATTGCCCGTCACGAAGTTTTGTGTAATTTAGAAGACATTGTTTCCGCCGCCGATTATTTGCTTGCTACTCACGGACGCTTTTTTATGATTCACCGCCCTTTCCGCCTGCCAGAAATCTTTACCACCCTAGCCAAGTTTAATCTTGAACCCAAGACCATGCGCCTTATAAAACCTTTTGAAAACACGGAACCAAATCTGGTGTTGATAGAAGCTCGAAAAAATGCAAATCCACGGCTAAAAATCCTTCCTGAACTTACTGTTTACGAAACTCCAGGAAATTACACCACAGAAATAAATGATATATATAATAGAATAAAAAACTAAACTGTAATTTCCTTAAGATACATCTCTATTAGTTTTACAGTTTTGTTTACCGCCGTATCATCACTTGGCAATTCAAACAAAGAACCCGCCCCGCTTTCTGGATTTTTTCTAATAACATCTTTACGGGCGCACAAATATCCATCCATCTGAAGCAAAATAATTCCACCCAAACTCTGCGCAATTTCTTTTAGTTCTTTATCCGATTTTATTGTAATTTTTTCTTCGTCCTTAAACGCAAACAGGATTTTGGCAATTTCATCAAAAAGCTTTTCCGCCTGAAACTGATAGATTTTCATTGCCTTTTCATTAAAATATTTTTCCGTCTGAATAAAAACATAAACCTGAATTGTTGGCTCTGTTTCAAAAAGATTAAAATAGCGGGCAATCAGTCGCTTAAACAAAGGCAAAAGTGTTATTTTTTTATTTTTTATGGAATCCAGCACTTTATCTGCCAGGAAGTTCATAGAATTAATTTCTTTTTCGCAATAAATTAGAGTCTCGTCGTAAATTGCTTCTTTATTTTCAAAATGATTATAAAGAGAAGCTTTTTTTATTTCCAACCCATCACACACATCCGAAAGTGATGTTGCTCCTGAACTTTTTATAAAAGTAGCAGTTAAAAAAGCTTGAATTATTCTCTCTTTTGAAATATTTTTTCGACTCATAAAATCAATATCGGCGTTCTCATTAAAAACTTGAGGTCATAACAAATCCATAAAAATACAAATCATCACCATTGCAAAACCTTCGGCAAACTCTTGTAAACGATTCTTTTTACCTATATACTAGACTTGAGTTTTACAAAAATTAAATTTTTGTCATTCATTTTAATGGAGTTTATAAAATGGAATTTCAGGAATACGCAACTCTTCCAAAACTTGTAAAGCATTCCGCAGAACAATATTCAGAAGTTGTTGCTCAGTTTAAACGATTAAAAGATGGTAATTTTGAACCAGTTACTTATCGACAAATGTATCAGAACAGTTTGGACTTTGCCGCCGCTCTTATTCAGTTAGGTGTACAAAGAGGAGATCCAGTTGGTCTTATTTCCGACAACCGCGCAGAATGGATTTATTCAGATTTAGCAATTATGTCTCTTGGCGGAATGGATGTTCCTCGTGGATGTGATGCAACAATCATCGATTTGGAAAAAATCCTTTCAATTACCGAATGTAAAATTGTTATAGCCGAAAACAATTCTCAGTTAAACAAGATTCTTTCTATAAAGGAAAAACTTCCACACCTTATAAAATTAATTTCTTTTGAACCAGAATCTACAATCAAAGAAGAAGTTAAAACTCTTGCCAAAGAAAAAAATGTAGAAATCTATTATTTCCAGAACCTTTTAAAAGATGGACAAAAATGGAACATTGAACACACTGGCGAAGTTGAAGCCGAAATTGAAAAAGGCCAGCTGGAAGATACAGCAACAATCATCTTTACTTCTGGAACCACAGGAACTCCAAAAGGTGTAATGCTCAGCCACAAAAACTTTTTGGCCCAGTTAAACGAAATTGTTGAACGAATCTACTTAAACCCAGGCGACAAAGCACTTTCTGTTTTACCAGTTTGGCATGTTTTTGAACGCGAAGTTGAATATGTTATTCTTACCCAGGGTGCTTCAATCTGTTATTCAAAACCAGTTGGTTCAATTCTTTTGGCCGACTTCAAAAAACTTAATCCAACAATTTTGCCAGCCGTTCCTAGAGTTTTCGAAGCAGTTTATGATGGCGTTACAAAAAAGATGCGCAAAGCCGGTGGCATTGTAAACAAAATGTTCAACTTCTTTGTTGGCGTCGCAATCGTTCACAAAAGAATGCAGCGCAAAATGTTCAACCAAAATCCTTGCTTCACCAGTTATTTCACTTTTGGCTGGTGGGTTTTATTCTTCATTCCATGGATTTTAATGTTCCCACTATACTGGCTTGGAGATTTAATTGTTTTCCGCAAAGTTAAGGCCATGCTTGGAACAAACTTCCGTGCCGGTGTTGCAGGTGGTGGTGCATTCCCTCCAAAAATTGACGAGTTCTTCTGGGCCATTGGCGTTAAAGTTGTAGAAGGCTATGGTTTAACAGAAACAGCCCCAATTGTTTCCGTTCGCCCAATTGCAGCCCCAATCTTTAGAACAATCGGTTCACCAATTCGTGGAGTTCAGGCTCGAATTGTAGACCCACAGGATGGTTTTGTTCTTCCACGAGGAAAAGAAGGCGTTCTTCAAATCAAAGGTGAAACAGTTATGCAGGGTTACTATAAAAACCCAGAAATGACTGCCAAAGTAATGACCGTTGACGGTTGGCTCGACACTGGAGACTTAGCCGTTTTCACAATTCACGACGAACTTCAAATTAAAGGTCGAATTAAAGATACAATCGTTCTTCGTGGCGGTGAAAATCTTGAACCATTACCAATCGAAATGAAACTTGCAGAATCTCATTACATAAAGTCTGCCGTAGTTGTTGGTCAAGATAAACGATACCTTGGTGCCTTAATTCTTGTTAATCAGGATGAAGTTCTTAGTTTTGCAGAAGAAAACGGCATTCAGTACGATACATACGAAAATCTTCTTAATTCCGAAGTTATCCACAAACTTTACGAAAACGAAATCAATACACTGGTTAGTTCAAAGACTGGCTTTAAGATGTTTGAGCGAATCAACAAGTTTGTTTTAATTACAAAAGATTTTGAAGTAGGTGTTGAACTTTCTGCAAAACAGGAAATTATGCGCTTTAGAATCAACGACATTTACAAAAAAGAAATTGAAAGTATGTTCCCAGAGCAGGACGACTAAAATCCTAAAAATTAACTTTTAGTACACAAAAAAACTCTGTGATTGTTAAATAATTGAATAGCAACCGCAGAGTTTTTTTATTTCCCCAAGATTTTTTCTTTTTTTTGGGCGCAGCACATTTGTAAAAATTATTATTCATACCCACCAAAAAAACATCCTTTCCACTTCCCAGTGTTCCGTGGCTTACCTAACGGACGGTTTCGCGTTTCGCTCAACTGCTTCGCACCACTCCATACTGGCGCAAAGTTTTTAGTTTATTTTTATAAAAATTATTCTTGCCGATTATCTAATTTTTTTATATTTTTAAAAAGCATTCATTTTAAATATTATTTTGGAGCACAAAATGGCAAAATATCAATTTCAAACAGAAGTAAATCAGCTTCTAAAATTAATCATTCATTCTCTTTATTCAAACAAAGACATTTTCCTTCGAGAAATTATTTCCAACGGTTCAGATGCTTTGGATAAATTAAAGTATCTTACAGTTTCAGATGAAGCTTACAAAACAATAAAGTTTGAACCTCGCTTGGATATTACTTTTGACGAGGCAAATGCAGTTCTTACAGTTCAAGATTCTGGAATTGGTATGAACGATGAAGATTTAACAAACAATCTTGGAACCATCGCTCGTTCCGGAACAAAGGCTTTTATGGAAAAACTTACCTCCGAAGCCGCAAAAGATTCTGCTTTAATCGGACAATTTGGTGTTGGTTTTTATTCCGCTTTTATGGCCGCCAAAAAAATTGATGTATACACAAGAAAAGCCGCAGGTGATGGAAAAATCTGGCACTGGAGTTCTGATGGAACAAACTCTTATGATATAGAAGAAATTGTTGTAGATTCTTCAACTGCAGTAAAATATGGCTTTAACAATCCTGAACTTACAGGTTCTGCAATTGAAATGCATTTAAATGACGACAGCAAAGAATATGCAAGCCGCTGGAAGATTGAAGAACTTATAAAAAAATATTCAGACCATATTGCTTTCCCAATTTATCTTCACTACGAACAGAAAAAATACGACGATAAAGGAAATGTAACAGACACAGAAAATAAAGTTGATCAGGTAAACAGTGCTTCGGCTTTGTGGAAACGTTCAAAATCTGAACTTAAAGCAGAAGATTACAACGAGTTCTACAAAACTTTTGGTCACGACGGTCAGGAACCTTTACACTATGTTCACACCCATGCAGAAGGAACTCAGGAATATACAACTTTGTTCTTTATTCCACAAACAGCTCCTTATGATATGTATCAGGCAGATTATCAGAGTGGTTTAAAACTTTATGTAAAACGAGTTTTCATTACCGACGATGACCGTGAACTTTTACCTTCTTATTTGCGCTTTGTTCGTGGTATTATCGATTCCGAAGATTTACCATTAAATGTTAGCCGCGAAATCCTGCAGCAAAACAGAATCTTAGACAACATTAAAAACTCTTCTGTAAAAAAATTGCTCAGCGAGTTTAAAAAACTTGGTGACGAAGCAGACAAAGCTAAAAAATCAGAAAACCCAACAGAAGACGAAAAGAAAGCCATTGAAAAATGGAACAAGTTTGTTAAGAACTTTAACCGCCCAATGAAAGAAGGATTATATTCAGATTTTGGCAACCGAGAACAAATTGCAGAAATTGTTCGCTTTAAGTCTACAGATGCTTCTGGTATTGGCGAAGACAATTGGACAAGCTTTGCAGATTATGTTCAGAGAATGAAGCCTGAACAAAAGTCTATTTTCTACATTTCTGGAAGTGACGAAAAGAACTTAAGAGAAAATCCTTTACTTAAAGCTTATGTAGCAAAAGGTTTTGAAGTTCTTGTAATGGCAGATGATATTGACGACATTGTTATTCCAGGATTTGGAAAATACAAAGATTTTGAAATTAAAGCTGTAAATCGTTCTGGTTCTGATGAAGATTTAGGTGGCGATAAAGAAGAAGCAAAAAAGAAGGAAGAAGAGT
Source organism: Treponema sp. (assembly GCA_024402595.1). Classification (GTDB taxonomy): domain Bacteria; phylum Spirochaetota; class Spirochaetia; order Treponematales; family Treponemataceae; genus Treponema_D. The sequence goes on from JAKSTL010000025.1 coordinate 24,001, forward strand.
TCAAACCTGTAACAGACAAAATTGCAAAAGCTCTTGGCGAAAAAGTAAAGGAAGTTAAACTTTCTAAAACTTTAAGCGGCGAAAATCCTTCTTGTATCGTTGTTGATGAAAATGATCCAAGTTATCAGATGATTCAAATGATGAAAGCTATGGGACAGCCTGGTCCAGAATTAAAACCAATTCTTGAAGTTAATGGCGACCACCCAATTCTTGCAAAAATCAAAGATTCTGATGATGAAGCTTTAATTGAAGATGTTTCCGAAGTTCTTCTTTCACAGGCTTTGTTAATTGCCGGCGTTGAATTAAAAGAACCAGCAACTTTTGTAAAACATTTGAACAATTTGCTTTCTAAATAATTAAACTAACTTGCCAAGGTATGGAAGGATGCCGAAGGCAGTAAAAAAGAAGATGTTCGTTACGACAGTAATGGACATCTTTTTTTTTACCGCGCGTTAGCAAGTCCTGGAACACCGTTTTGTATAAATGCCTTTGGCCCAGTTTTTTACTTTACTTTATTATTTGAACTATTTTTTTTTTTAATTTATAATCCTTTTTACTACAAGGAGCTCTTCCAAATGATTATAGATTTTCATGCCCATATTTATCCGGAAAAAATTGCAGAAAAAGCTACCAAGGCCATAAGCACTTTTTATGAAAATGCTCCAATGCGATATCACGGAAGTTCCACAGAATTACTTTTAAGTGGTGCAAAAATTGGCGTTGAGCACTATGTTGTTCATTCTACTGCCACCAAAGAAGCCCAAGTTGAATCCATAAACAATTTTATTATAGACGAAACTCAAAAACATAAAGAGTTTGTTGGCTTTGGAACTATGCATCCAAATTATGCAAACTTTGAACAGGAAATTAGCCGTATAAAAAATGCTGGACTAAAAGGAATAAAGCTTCACCCAGATTTTCAACAGTTCCAAATTGATGACCCAAAAATGGACAATCTTTATGAATGTTTTGCAGCGGCCGATTTACCAGTTTTAATTCATGCTGGAGATTACCGTTTTGATTTTTCTGGTCCAGTGCGCATTCGTAATGTTATAGATAAACATCCAAACTTAACTGTAATTGCGGCACATTTTGGCGGTTATACAGAATGGGATGATGCTATAGAATATCTTGTGGGTCAGAACATTTATTTTGATACTTCGAGTACATTGTGGAAGCTTCCTTTGGAAACTGCTCAAAAAATGATTTATGCTCACGGCGTGGAACATTTTTTATTTGGCACCGATTTTCCAATGTGGGATCATGAACAGGAATTAAAAAGCTTTAAAACTCTTGGACTAAGCCCAGATGAAAACGAAGCTATTCTTTATACCAACGCAAAAAAACTTCTTAAATTATAATGTCTTTCAATTCAAAAGGATTCTAAAATGAACAAAAAACCGTTTTTAGAAGGAATCCGCGATGGAGTTCCTATTGGTCTTGGATATTTTGCTGTTGCTTTTTCTTTAGGCATTGTGGCACAAAAAGCACAATTAAATGCTTTTCAAGGATTTATTGCAAGTTTTTTTAATGTGGCATCGGCTGGAGAAAATGCACTTTTTAATTCTATTCTCGAAAGTGCCACTTATATAGAAGTTGCTATTATTACTTTTGTAGTAAACGCCCGCTATTTTTTAATGAGCTGTGCATTAAGTCAACGGTTTAGTCCGGAAACAAAGTTTTTTCACAGGCTTTTAGTTGGTTTTGGAGTTACAGACGAAATCTTTGGCATTTCCATTGCGCGTGAAGGTTATTTGAATCCTTGGTATAACTACGGAGCCATTTTTATTTCTGTCCCTTTATGGAGTATTGGAACTTCCTTGGGAATTATTGCAGGAAACATTCTTCCCGCTCGAGTTGTTAGTGCTCTTTCTGTTGCTTTGTACGGAATGTTCATTGCCATTATTATTCCACCGGCAAAAAAAGATTTAATTATTACTATTGCCATTGTTGTAAGTTTTATTTCTAGTTATCTTTGCGGAATTATTCCTGGAATAAAAACGCTTTCTGGTGGAACTCGTACCATCATTCTTACAGTAGTAATTTCTGCTATTATAGCACTTATTAAACCTGTAAAAGATGAAGAAACTGAATCAAAAGGAGATGCAGAATAATGAAAGGAAACGCCTATATTTATATTTTTACAGCCGCTATTGTTTCTTATTTAATTCGTGTGCTGCCTTTAACTTTAATCAGAAAACCTATTACCAATAGATTCATAAAATCTTTTTTATACTATGTGCCTTATGTTACTTTAGCAGTTATGACTTTTCCTGCAATTTTTGAAGCAACACAATCACCTTTGGCAGGAATTATTGCTTTGGTTGTAGGAATTGTTGTTTCTTACTTTGGACTTGGACTTTTTCCTGTAGCTTGTATTTGTTGTGGAATAGTTTTTATTGCGGAATTATTCTTGTGCTAAAAGTTTATATCAAGAGTTTGTATCAAGACTTTGTATTAAAAGTTTGGGCATAAATTGTTAGCTAAAACTTTGTACTTAAAAGGACATAAAAAAAGCTGGGAACTCCAATGCATTTGGCAAATCCCAGCTTTGGGGATGTCCAAAAAGTTCGCATCATAGCGTCATCCTGAACTAGTTTCAGGATCTCACACTAAATCTAGTGGGATGCTGAATCAAGTTCAGCATGACAAATACTTGTTGGACATCCCCTGTTTTGGTAAAAAAATTACCACTTCTTTCCAAAAATCATTCTGGCAATAACAATAACAAGACAAGTTCCAACAACATCAATAAGAATGTTTACGATTAAACCGCCACCAATACCAAACAAAGAGAAGATTGCCTGTCCAATTGCAGCACCAATAACACCAATCAAACAGTTAATCCAAAAACCGTGTTTACTTTTCATAACAAGGCCTGCAAGCCAGCCAACCAAAGCACCAATCAAAATTGTAAGAACAATAGCAAGAATCATCTTAATTCTCCAAAAAATAAGCTGTAATTTTTTTAAACTTCTCAACGACTTACAGTTTTTAAATCTCACAATTTTTATTCTACTTATTTTTATACTATATGAATAAAGTTAAAACAAGAGGTTTTAACTTGCGAAGGCGTGAAAGGGGCGCGAAGCGCGTGTGAGCCAAAGGCGAACACCGTCCGTAGGTAAGCCCTGGAAGGCCGTTAGGTGGTTGGGATGGCAATTTTGCGGAAGCGATTTATTTTTATCTTTTAAGGTTCGCCCAAAATAAAAAAAAGAAAACTAACAGGCGTTCAATTTTAGTTATCAGTTTTGATTTTCTTTGATATAATTTTTAAACTATATTTTTTGGAGTTCTTATGAAAAAAAAGTTACTGTTGTTAATTCCTGGCATTCCTCTAGGATTAGTTTTGTTGGTTTTATTGTTCTTTGGTTTTTTGACTATTATTGAATATAGACCTGGCCCAATTGATGAAGTTTCATACACTTCTAAAGAAAATCAAATTGAAACTGGCAAAGATTACAAGCTTATGACCTGGAATATTGGTTATGCTGGCCTTGGTAAAAACGAAGATTTTTTTATGGATGGTGGAAAAAAAGTTCAACCAGATTCAAAACAAAAAGTGCAGAATTATTTTGACGGAATTAAAAATACTTTAGCCCAAAACAATGCCGACATTTTGTTCATCCAAGAAATTGATACAAAATCAAAACGCTCGTACAAAATCAATCAAGTGCAAGCAATTTCTGATTTTACAAAAATGGGTAACGCTTTTGCCATAAATTACAAATGCCTGTTTGTACCTTTTCCACTTCCACCAATCGGTCTAATTGAAAGTGGCGTTTCAACTTTTTCTTCATTTAAAACAACTTCTGCACAGCGTTATGCTTTGCCTTGCTCTTTTAAATGGCCAGTGCGCATTGCTAATTTAAAAAGATGTATGCTTGTTGAACGATTGCCTGTTTACGAAAATGGTCAACCTACTGGCAAAGAATTAGTTTTAGTAAACTTCCACCTCGAAGCTTATGACAACGGCGAAGGAAAAATTGCTCAGACAAAAGTGCTGGTAGATTTTATTACCGAAGAATATGCTAAAGGAAACTATGTAATTGCGGGTGGTGATTTCAATCAGCGTTTCCCAATGGATACATTAAAATATCCGATTGTTTGGCCAGATGGTTGGCAGCCTGGAAATCTTGATGAAAATATGTTGCCACCTGGTTGGAGTTATGCTGTTGATTATTCAAATCCAACTTGCCGCTCAGTAGAGTTTCCATACAATGATGAACGAGCTGCGACACACAACTGGCAGTATTATGTAATCGATGGATTCCTTCTTTCGCCAAATGTAAAAAATATAAATACAAAAGTTGATAATCGTGATTTTGAAAACTCAGATCATAATCCTGTAGTTATGCTTTTTGAATTGAAGTAAATCTGGTTTACTCAAATTGTTTATTATGGCGCTTTTTGTTCATTTAATTTGTAACAATTTTAGAAGCCATTTATGTTTGTAGAAATAAAAAATATTTTACCAATGCACTAATTTATGCGGCAGTTGGATGTTTTAGAAACAATCAGACAAAATCGTTTTAAAAATGCTCAATGACCGCAAATTGATTGCATTAAATATTATACTATACATTTTAAGAGGTATTTTATGAAAAAAATTGCTTTTATTTTGGGTGCACTTCTGATGATTGGAGGAACAAGTTTTGCTCAAAGTTGGACTTATTCTTTAACAACAGATTTTGCTTATTATCCTCAATCGGACTTTGTTGCATCAAGTGCAGCTCCTGGAAGTAAAAGTTCTCACTTTGCTCCTCTTACCGGGGCTTACAGTGGAATCGAGTTGCGAACAACTGGCTTTGCAGATTATACAATTCCAACTCCTCTTGGTGAGCACTGGCTTGTAAGTGATGCATCTATTGTTCTTGAACCAGCTTTAGAACTTACACCAGTTTCTTTGCGACCAATGTTTTCGGCTAGTTTTACACCGCTGCCTTTTTTAATTTTTAGTGCTGGAAGTTCATTTGGTCTAGGATGGAATGTTCTTGGTTTTGAAGGTCTTTGTTATCTGGATACTCCAACTTCCAATTATAAACCATTAAAAACTTTTAATAATTTCTATTATGATTTCTGGGCTCAGGCAACTTTCCAATTTGATACAGGTGCAATTATTCCTGGCGATTGGAGTCATGTTGTTATGTTGGCCAGTTATCAGATTTGTTACTCAGCTTTAACAAATGTTGCCAACGGTCAAATCTATGAATGGCAGGCAAGCGTAAACAAAGCAAACGGATTAAAATATTATTCTTCTATTATACTTGCTTATCAAATGCCATTAGTTCTTTACAGAGCAGGTGCAATGGTAGATTTAGAAGGACACTACAACTCATCTGATTACGGAAAACTAGGTAACAATTTCCAAGGCAATTTCCAATCCGTAGCAATCAGCCCATTCCTTCAGTTAAATCTTGGCACAAAAAATGAACTCTATTTTTTGGCAGGATTCTCGAACCGCCGAAGCTTTACCACATCTCACAATTCCGAATGCGACGAACCATATTTAATCGCAAATGGTACAGAATGGTTCTTCAATCGATTCGCTCTAAGTTGGACACATTATTTTTAATCTTCCATTTCTTTATTTTTTTAATATGGGCGGAAGCGTAAACCACAACACGCCTTCCGTCCTTCGCTCCCGCTCATCCCCACAGCTAACGCTGACTTCGCAGATTCTCTGCTCGTAGACTCACTCAAAATCTTGCTTCGCAATCTTTTGCCGGCTTTCAGCCGTCGTTCCCTATGGGGACTAAAGGGACTCCACGCTTTGCGCGCATTCTATTTTAAAACTTACGAACGGTTATTAGTTAACTTTTTATATGTTTTTTGTTTCACGAGAAACATTAAAACCACCTTCACTCACCCATTCAAAGTTATCCACAAAGTTATCCACAATTGTGGATAAGTACCCACTTTTTTAACATCAAAAAAATCACCAAGTTATGAACAATTGTGGATAACTTCCCAAAAAAATGTGGATAACTTAAGTCACAAAAAAATACCTGTTCATCATATTCAAATTGCGCCCAGTTTTTGTATTACAACAATTATTATTAAAAAGTGAAATAAAAACTGTTTCTCGTGAAACATTATAAAAAACTTTTCGTCGTCCTGCTGAACTTATTTCAGCATCGCACTTTATATGATATACATCTTTTGGTGGTGAGATCCCGAATCAACTTCGGGATGACGGGTTTGCGTTCGGAATACAGAAAAATCTGTCATGCTGAACTAGTTTTAGCATCCCACTTAAAATGATATACATTTTTTAGCTGTAAGATAGCTGTTTAATAAGTAAGTTTTGCGGTGGTTGAGGCTCTCGAAACCACCTTACTAAAATAAATAATCTTTTCGCCAAGTTTCTTCTAATCTAATCAAAAGGTTTAATAACACTGCTAAAACTTCTTAGACACCCCATGACAGCTTTCTGTTTGTAATATGATAACATGTCATGCTGAACTCGTTTCAGCATCTCATATAAAATAATATACATCTTCTGGTAGTGAAATCCCGAATCAACTTCGGGATGACAAGATTGTGATTGGGATTACAGAAAAATCTGTCATGCTGAACTCGTTTCACCATCTCATATAAAATAATATACATCTTCTGGTAGTGAGATCCCGATTCAAGTTCGAGATGACAAGTTTGTGTCGAAATACAGAAAAATCTGTCATGCTGAACTCGTTTCACCATCCCACTTAAAATGATATACATTTTTTAGCTGTAAGATAGCTGTTTAATAAGTAAGTTTTGCGGTGGTTGAGGCTCTCGAAACCAAGTTTGAGATGACAAGATTGCCTTCGGAATACAGAAAAATCTGTCATGCTGAACTCGTTTCAGCATCTCACTTAAAATGATATTCATTTTAAGTAATAAGTACTCAATCCCAAAAAAAGTAAAATGGTAAGCTTGTCGAAAACCCTTTTATTCATAATTTGCAAACATTTGGAATAAGGAAATCCTTGTATCAAAAGTGTTTCTCGTGAAACATAAAAACAAAACTACGAAGTGACAACCTGCCCAATCTGTAATATTATTCATTTTACGATATTTATAATAATTATTTTCCCAAAAGTGAAACAAATTGTTTCTCGTAAAACATTTTGTAAAATCGAAAATATAATAATTCACTTTTTTATTTCAATTCTTTCTGCAGTTTTTTCAATCTATTTTTTTACATATCTCTTCTATATTAAATTGTGTTTCTCGTGAAACTAAAAATAAATAATTTCTTGGATCAGATGAATACATCCTTCAAGTAATTTCATATTTTATTTGTAAATGTTTATTCAATTACTGGTTTTTTATATTTGAAAACACAGTGTTTCACGAGAAACAAATACTATATATTTCATACATCAGCCATACAATTGCAACAAAACAAATATGCAAATTAATTTTGTTTTAGAAGATTTTCCAAAACCGTTTTAGTAAATTACTTTATATTGAGTCTGTTTCAGCATCTCTGTTTAATTGATATTGCTTTTAAATAATAAGTGCTCAATCCCAGAAAAAAAATTAAAGAGTAAGTCTGTTGAAATCCCTTTTATTCATAATTTGCAAACATTAGAAATAAAGTTATCCTTATATCAAAATTGTTTCTCGTGAAACATTAAGGCATAGTTATTTTATTATTTTTCATCATCCCATTTGGCATGATATACATCTTTTGGTGGTGAGATCCCGAATCGAGTTCGGGATGACAAGGTTATATTCGGGATTATAGATTTTTATTCGGAATGGCAGGATTTATTTAGTTGATTGTTTTCTGCCACTATTCAAAGATTTATGTCATGCTGAACTGGTTTCAGCATCGCACTTAAAATGATATACATCTTTTGGTGGTGAGATCCCGAATCGAGTTCGGGATGACGGGTTTATGTTTAGAATTACAGATTTTATTTAGTTGATTCGTTTCTGCCAGTATTCAAAGATTTATGTCATGCTGAACTGGTTTCAGCATCTCAGTTTAAATGATTTACACTTTTTGGTGGGTGAGATCCCGAATCGAGTTCGGGATGACAGGTTTATTTAGGATGATGGTTTTGTGTTTGAAATAAAAGTTCATTATTTGGGGCGTCGTATAGTTTGATTTTGAGAAATAGGCGATATTCTTATGATTCATTATTTGATTGATTATTTTTGTAATTGTTTCTCGTGAAACATTAAGGCATAGTTATAATATTTTTTTCATCATCCCATTTGGCATGATATACACTTTTTGGTGGTGAGATCCCGAATCTAGTTCGGGATTACAGGTTTAGATTCGGTATTATAGATTTTTATTCGGAATGGCAGGATTTATTTAGTTGATTGTTTTCTGCCA
>JAKSTL010000026.1 GCA_024402595.1 Treponema sp.
GGTAGTTATTTTTTATTTGTAGTTTGCCTGTAAAACTGTTTTTATACTCCCAATGCATTAAAAAAACGCAAAGAAAGAAGACGGATGACAGAATGGCTCTGAGTGCTGTTCAATAGTTTCCTTACAGCGCTCAGCGTCTAGCGAACTAGTGAGCGGTTCTGGCAGACGATTTCTGACTGGAAGTTTTTTTATTTGAAGAGTGCACTTAAAAACTGTTTTTATATTCACAACAGATTAAAAATAACGGGAGGGAAGGAAGAATCTGGCAGAAAGGCTCTGAGTGCTGTTCAATAGTTTCCATACAGCGCTCAGCGTCTAGCGAGATATCGAGCGGTTCTGACAGAGGCTTTCTGACCGGTAGTTATTTTTTTTATACTTTGCCTGTTAAAAACAGTTTTTATATTTAAGGAGACGCAAATTATCAATTATTGTTATGAACTGGCATTTTTAAGGGAAAAGAGGCATAATTGAATCAGAGAATTGCTAAGGATTGATTTATGGAAAATATAAAAACTTTTACAAAATGGGTAGCTGTTTGGGGAACTGCAACTTCCATTACAGAAAGAAAAGAAGCATTTTATGCGAAAGATATAACTTTAAGATATCCAATACGCATTGGTTTTTGTGGAAATAAACTTCGTTTTCATTTTTCAAACCTGACAGGAACTGACCCCATTAAGATAACTAAAGCATTTGTTTCTAAAAATGATACTTTTACACCAATCCTTTTTAATGGAACTTCCAGTGTAATTATAGGCCCCGGAAAGGCTTTGTGCAGCGACGAAACTATTATTGATATAACAGCTGGCGATACCATTGAAGTAAGTCTTTATTTTGCCGATTTCACTCAAATGAATGCAGGTACTCTTGTAACAGGACCACTTTCTTCTGGAAAATACTGTTATGGCGATTTTTGCGATAAAAAAGATTTTCCAATAGATTTATCCAGAAATACAAACTGGTATTATTTTCTAAATACTATAGATATTTTTACAGAAGAAAAAAATAAAGCTTTTATTTGTTATGGAGATTCTATTACCGCTCAAAGTTGGCCAGATTATGTTGCTTTGAAATTATGGGAAAAATCTATAAATAATATTTCTATAATCCGACGAGCGGTATGTGGTACAAGAATCTTGCGTCAATATGATTGTATTACCTATGCCGCTTATGGTTTGAAGGGAGAAACTCGTTTTCCAATTGAATGTCAGGTGGCTGGTGCAGATAAAGTGTTAATTCAGCATGGCATAAACGATATTATTCATCCTGTGGGAGTTGATGTAAACCGTTTTAGACCTTGGGAAGATTTGCCTTCTGTTGCAGAAATGATTGAAGGAGTAGAAAGATTTTATCTGGATGTAGCTGATAAAAATAAATTAAAATGCTGGAGTGGTACTTTGCTGCCTATATATGGCTGGCGAACTTATGCTCCTTTTAGAGATGAACTTAGGAATGCCTTTAATGAATGGCTTAGAAACTCTGATAGATTTGAACAATGTGTGGATTTTGATAGAGTTGTAAGAAATCCACAGAAAGTTGAAGCTTTTGCCGAAGGTTTTGATAGCGGTGACCATCTGCATCCTAGCGAAAAAGCTTATATGGCTATGGCGGATGCAGTGGTTGAAAAGATTCTCTTACATTCGGACAGGAATGTCCATCTTGCTTAAATCTTCTTTGATGCTGTTTACAGTGTATTGTCCAGAATGAACCATTGAAGCAATAAGTGCGGCATCAGCTTTTCCTTCTTTAAGAACATCGGCAAGGTGCTGTGGAGTTCCGCCGCCACCAGAAGCAATAACTGGAACAGAAACACTTTCTGCTATCATTTTTGTAAGTTCAATATCGTAGCCATTTTTTGTTCCGTCGGCATCCATGGAGTTTAAAACAATTTCTCCTGCCCCCAGACTTACACCTTTTTTTGCCCATTCAAGAGCATCTAAACCTGTATCAATACGGCCACCATGAATTGTTGTTCCATAACCGCTTGGTTTTGTTGGATCTTTACGAACATCCATTCCAAGAACAATACATTGATTTCCAAAGATTCTAGCCCCTTCTGTAATAAGCTCTGGATTTTTTACAGCCTGCGAATTAAGGGAAACTTTTTCGGCACCTGCTAGAATTGTGGAACGGATATCTTCTATTGTTCCAATTCCGCCACCAACACAAAAAGGAATGAAAACCTGACTGGCAACCTTGGAAATTAAGTCTAGAATTGGACCTCTTCCTCGGGCTGAAGCGATGATGTCGTAGAAAACCAATTCATCTACACCTTGGCGGTAATATTCAGCAGCCATTTCTACTGGATCACCAATATCAACATTATTTAGGAATTTAACACCTTTTGTTGTTCTTCCGTCTTTTACATCAAGACAAACTATGATTCTTTTTTTATGCATATTCTTTTTTGTGGAAAACCACACTCCATATTAAAAATCTGTGCAGAATAATTACAGGCAGAGCCAAAAGGTGAATTATAATTCACAGAAATTGCGTAAAATCTTTAATCCAACTGGACCTGATTTTTCTGGGTGGAACTGGCAGGCAAAAAGATTTCCTTTTTGAATGACAGCGGGAACTTTTATACCATAATCTGCATAGGCTTTTACAACCTGTGGATTATCTGGGCAAATAACATAAGAATGAACAAAATAAAAGTCTGGATTATCTGGGAGGCCTTTTAAAATCGGGCATTCTCCATTTTGTAAAACCAGATTGTTGAATCCTATTTGTGGAACTTTTGTTTCTTTTTCTTTTAGTTCTGGGTTGATTGAATAAAAATGACGGATCTTTCCTTCTACTAATCCAAGACAGTTTACATCCCCTTCTTCTGACCAGTCAAAAATAATTTGAGACCCAAGACAGATTCCTAAAACTGGTTTGTTTTGTTTAACCCATTCTTTTAGAAAAAGATTGAATCCAGTTTCTTTTAACTGCTGCATAGCGAAAAATGCGTCTCCTACGCCTGGAAAAATAATTTTCTGACAGTTTGCCAAATTGGCAGGATTTTTTGAAAGAATACAATCAATATTCAGACTTTTTAAGGCTCGTTCTACACTGGTGATATTGCCAGCGTTGTAATCTACAATTCCAATCATAATCAATAAATTAACGGAATGGGAAAATCAATTCAAGTGATTTTTTTATTAAAAAAGATTGATATGCTGCTTTTTATTGTCGATACTATGATTATGAGTTTTATTGATACAATGAAGGTTTTTATTCAGGTGCTGAAAAACTGGCAGGTTATTGTTACTACGGTTCTTATGCTGCTGGTAATGGCATTTGCTAATTTTATTATAAAATATAAACGAAAACCTAAGAAAATAAGACCTAAAAAAGAAGAAAAAGCTCCTAAGGCGCCAGCCGCCACTGAAGAAAAGTCTGAGTCTGATACTCCTGAGGAATAGACTTGCGAAGGCGTGGAAGGGTTGCGAAGCAAGTACGAAGTACCGCGGGTACCAAGCCCTGAAAGGCCGTTTTGTGGTTTTAATTTCGCCCTCTAAATAAAAAAAATAATTTTTTTTCTCAAAAACTTCCGGTTTTAACAAATCTCTGCGTATATTTATATGTGGACGATATTCTTAAGTTTGATACTACGGATGATATTTACTCTGATGATTTGATTGCAAAGGCGGCATTTGATAATTTTGGGATAAAATATTTGTTTCCCTGGCAGAGACTGGTTATTGCGAATATTCTGGAAGCCTATGAGTTTCAGAAGGAACTGGCGGTTTTGTCTGATGATGAAAAGAAAGACTTTCTGGATGGCAATGAAGATTCTTTTTGCAAGGGACGACAGATTGTTTTGTTGCCTACGGGTGCTGGGAAATCTTTGTGTTTTCAAGTTCCGGCTCTTTTGCTGAATGGTCCGACTTTGATTATTTATCCTCTGCTGGCTTTAATGACTGATCAACAAAGACGAATGGAAGAAGGGGCGTTGAGAAGTGTAACTTTTAGGGGCGGTCAGACTGATGAAGAAAGAAATGAGTGTTTTGAAAAGCTGAAGAATGGGTACAAGATTATTATTGCGAATCCTGAGGTTTTGAAGAGTGAAGGTCTGGTGGAAAGATTGAAGACTGTGGGTATTGTGCATGTGGCTATTGACGAAAGTCATTGTGTCTCGGAATGGGGCGATAGTTTTAGGCCTGCCTATCTGGAGCTGGGAAAGATTCTGGAGGAGTTGAAACCACCAGTGATTACGGCATTTACGGCTACGGCATCTCCTGAAGTTTTGGCTCGAGTTTCGGAGATTCTTTTTGGGGGAGAAGCTCATGTTGTAAGAAGTGAAAGTGACAGACAAAATATTCATTATTTTTTACGACGGGCTTGTTCGAAGAAAAAAGAGGCTTTGTTTTTAGCGAAAAATGAATTGAGACCGATGATAATTTTTTGTGGAACCAGGCACAATTGCGAGGATATGGCGCAGGAATTAAATGTGTGTTTTGGGCGAGGAACTGCAAGGTTTTATCACGCGGGGCTTGATCGGGACGAAAAAGAAGCTACTGAAAAATGGTTCTATGAGAGCAAGGATGGGATTCTTTGTGCGACTTGCGCGTATGGCATGGGTGTTGATAAAAAGGATATAAAGACGGTCGTGCATTTGGAACCACCTGCAACGGCGGAAGCGTATATTCAGGAAGCGGGAAGGGGAGGTAGAGACGGAAGTATTGCTAAAGCGATAATGATTTGGAGTTTGGATAATTCTATTAAGTATGCCGGGTATAAGATTGGTTCGAGAGAGGCTGCCATGGGATTGTTTGCTGAAACCAAGGATTGTAGAAGGCAGGTTTTGCTTGATGCCTTGGGTGCGGAACAGGCAGTTTGTAGTGGCTGTGATTTGTGTAATGCAAGGATGGAATTAAAAAGGGCGGATTCTTTTGGCTTTTTTGGGAAGAAAATCTTTTTGAGAAAGAACAGGAAAAATGAAAGAACTGCTGATTGGGAAAGAGTTTTTGATGTTGTAAGGAAAAATAAGAACTTTTTTTCGAAAGATGAACTGGAAGAGCGGATTGCGGATGAAATGAATGAGGTTTGTTTAAAAGAAATAGGGGTAAAAGCCTGGACTCATGGAGACAGCCTTGATGTGTTGAGTCAGCTGGAACTTTCGGGGAAGATTATGAAGGGAAAGTTTTTATGGCGTGGAAAATACAAAGCTGTGAAGGGGCGGTGAAGGTGCTGTGAGTGAGTCTTGAAGGTGTACTGCAGGCATTGTGAATGAGCAGAACATTGGGAGTGCCAGAATAGTGGGTGGTTAGTCCATTATGGTAATTTCAACACGACGGTTTTTTGCACGACCTTCTTCGGTGGAGTTTGAAGCCACTGGTTCTTTGGAGCCTTTTCCTTGAGTAAAAATATGATATTCGTCTCGGACGCCAAGTTTTTCTAGGTACGTTGCAACACTTTCGGCTCTTTGCTCTGAGAGTAATTGGCGGGCGGCGGGGGTTCCTCTGTCTGCACAATGGCCTGTAATGAGAAGGTCGTTGGAGTATTTGCTTAAAATTGATGCAATTTGCTGGAGTTTCTGTTTTTCGGAATTAAGAAGAACATTGGAATCTGGTTCGAACTGAATGTTGTCGAGACTGATAGTCAATCCTTTTTCGCTTTGTTTTACAGAAATGTTTTCCAGTTGTAATTCATCTACAAAGTTTTGGATGGCTTGGAGGCTTGCTTCGTTGTTCAGAGATTTGTATTCAGTAATTTCTGCATTGGCTGAGCCTTGGAAAATATAGACGGTTCCGTAAATATCTGTGATTTTTATCTGGAATTGTTCGGTGTAATGATCCAAAATGCCTTTTTTGTTATCCCAGTATAGGATTTGTTTAGAAAAGCCTGTGGATTTTGCTAGGGTTGACCCAGAGATTCTTTCTTCTTCTGTGCTGGTGTAGGAAAAATTATAATCTACGGTGATTACATTTAAAACTGTATTGTCTTTTGTTTCGTCTTTTACATACTGGTAATTTGCTTTAAATGGGAAAATTAAGGCTTTATTCATTTTAAATGCTTTGCGAACATCCTGAACTTCCTTTCCTTCTGCCGTCCATTTTTCTCCAAGCTCAATTGCTCTATCTGGAAAAACGGGTACATTGCGCACTGTTGGCATATAAATATCGTCGGGAATGGTTAATTCGCCGGTTTTTTTTCTGGCAAAAACACTGGAAGTTTCTTCTCCCCACATTAAATGCTTTCCGCTCCAGTTTGTGACAGAATCGTCGGTGGTCATATAGTTGGCAAAAATAAATCCTTCTCCATCGGCAGCGGCATTGATTACTTTTGAGGAAATACGATTGATTATCTGAGAATGGTGGTTGAGATAATTATTTACATAAACATCTTCATCGACGGTGGATATGTAACTATAGGAATCATCCTTTTTTTGTTTGAACTCGAATTTGATTGGAGTGGATGTGGGATTTTTTTTATTTTCTGTTGTTGTGTTTTGTTCCTGAGAAAATGCGGAGAGGGAACAAAGAATAAAGAGAAGTATTATAAAAATCTTTTGTAATGATTTGTTTATTATATTTATATTTGTGCTGTTCATTTTATTTTCCTCCAGGGGATTCTAAGTTTTCCGCAAGACTTATTGTTTTTATATTGCTATAATTAGTTATGATTCGAAAATCAATTTTTATTCAGTTAATAAAAGCAGTTCCAAAATCGACGCTTGTGGTTGCATTAGTTTGTTTAATCCTTGTTTTTATTATTATACGGCAGAAAATAAAATTTGCATCAAAATTAAAGAAAGAAAGGGCGGATGCGGTGAATCGTTCTAGAGCGGTTATAAATGGGCAGATGACAGAACAGGTTGCCGCTTTTTTGCCAGATTTTCCCTGTAATCCTTCTGATGTGCGATTTATAGGTAAGCCTGTAGATTTTATTGGTTTTCCGGGGCTTGGAAGCAGTAATTCGGTAAAAGAAGTTTTGCTTATTGAAGTAAAAACAGGGGTGTCCAATTTAAGCGGAAGAGAAAAAGAGATTAAGAAGGCAGTAGATGAAGGCAGAGTTCGATATGTGGAGTACAGAGCCCCTTAAAAAGGGTAGTTAGCCAATAGACAAACTACTACAAGGTTATTAAAGCTCCCTCATTGCCCGAAAGATAATCTTCGCAGGCTGCTAAAGACATTGGTTTGCCTCTAAGGAAGCCCTGTACAACATTACAGTGGAATTTATGAAGTAATTCAAGCTGTTCAGGATGTTCAACGCCTTCTGCAATAGTTTCAAGTCCCATACATTTTACCATATTGATAATGGCGCTGGTAATATTGGCCTGAATTCCGTCTTCAGAAGTGATGTTATTTATAAATGATTTATCAATTTTCAAAGTATTCAAAGGAAGCATTTGAAGATAACTCAAAGATGAATAGCCGGTTCCAAAATCATCGAGAGAAACTCGAATGCCCATATCCTTGATAGCTTGTAACTTATCGATGGTGACATTCATATTGCTAATCATAACACCTTCCGTAATTTCTACTTCTAAAAGTGTTGGGTCTATTCCATATTGCGCAACAAGGTTTGCCAGATTGTAAATAAAATTATCCTGTTGCAATTGAACTGGTGAAACATTCACAGAAATGATTCCTTTGAAATTGTATAAATCCTGCCATTTTCGCAAAGTTGCCAGAGCAGTGGTAAGAACCCAGTTTCCAATTTGAACAATTAAGCCAGATTCTTCTGCCAGTGGTATAAAAACAGAAGGTGGAATTTCCCCCATCAAAGGATCTTGCCATCGAATAAGTGCTTCAAAGCCACGGAGTTTACCAGTTTTTATATCAAATTGGGGCTGATAAACCTGTTGAAAATTCTGGTCTGAAATTGCCGTAGACATTTTTGTTTCCATCATAAGATGCTTAGTAAATACCTTGTGCATATAATCTTCAAAATACACAAAATTGTTTTTACCATTTTTCTTAGCGCAGTGAATTGCCATATCCGCAAAACGAATTAATTCATCTTTTTGAGTAGTATGAATTGGCGAAACCGCAATGCCCCCAGAAATACTAATATCCTTATCCTGAAAAACCGAAAGAATTTTGTCCGTATAATCCACAATATCCATTTCGTTGTTGAAATCAGAAAGAATTACAAGAAATTCGTCCCCACCATAACGGAAAATTTTTGTTTTAGAGTTTTCAAACCCGTTTAAAATCTGTGAAACTTTAACAATTCGCAAATCTCCTTCTTTAATACCGAGGGAGTCGTTTATATTTTTAAGATTATCAATATCAATAATTAAAAGACCAGTGTATTTATTATTTTGAGAATCAACATTGAGTACAGTTTCAAGATAATTGGAAAGCCCCGCTCTGTTCTGCAGCCCCGTTAAATTATCCGTAACCAATGCCGATTGTAATTTTTTGCTAAAATTGCGTTCAGAAGTAACATCAACCAGTGTAATAACCACCATATCAGCGTCATTTTCGTAATTCATATTTACTTTATACCAACAACAACTCTTTTTCGAATAGTAAGTGATTTCATCGTTGGCAATTCCATTTACCGCATTCACAGCCATTTGAAAATAGGGAACAGATGAAGCCAAAGAGGATTCTTCTTCAATCAATTGTGATAAAGTTGGCGCACAGTCTCCCAGAGCATCTTGAAATGCTTTGTTGGTAAACAGTATCTCAAAGTCTAAAATATGATTTTCCGAATCGCGGACCGGTTTTCCTGCGAGAATTGGGGAGGTTACACTATTGATTATATTTTCTAAATAATTTTTCACTTTAAACTCTTCACTTTTTTAATATAAATAAATTGTACGGGAAAAAATGTATATTTTCAACAAAATGTTCCTATTTTTTTATAAACCGCAGATTGTTTCAACAATCGAGGATTTATAAAAACATTCGCGTGAGCGAATATGTATATCAGGAGTTTATTTATAAACTCCAAGTTTAACTTAAACACACCATTTTGTGTTTAAGTTAAAACTTTAGTTAAACTATAATAAAAAATTATATTTGGCGGTGCTTCCCCATACAAAAGAAAAATCCAAAAGTCTTTTTCTTTTGTATGGGTCGGATGTTCCGGGGTTCGCTAAACGCTCATCTAAAGACTGCGACCGCAGGTTACCCTGCGGCCGCATCCCCTCCATATCCTAAGCTGATATATTGATTTATAAAAAATGCTTATTAGTTTGAAATCCTGATTTTTTCCCAAAGACTGTAGTAGTTTTCGAGATAATCACCTAAATCATTTTTAAGTTCACAGTTTGTCATAGCCGAAGCTGGATACATAGGCACTGTAGTTCTATATTTGTCTGCTTCAAGATTTACATAGCAAGGGAATCTGAAAAAATCCAGGAACTTTGCATAATTTTCTGGACGATGAATAAAGTTTATAAACTCAGTAGCCAATTCTGCATTTTTAGAATCTTTCAGAATACACATACTGTCCAAATAAGAAGGTCCACCGTTAGCTGGAATAAAGAAATCAATAGTTGAATCCCATTCAGATTCTGGAACTTCACCATAAATACATTCTGCATATCCCTGACAAAGCCACAAATCACCACGGGCAAAGTCCTTACCAAATCCTTCTGCATCAAATTTAACAATATTTGGAAGCCATTGAGATTTAATCAAATCCACAGCCGATTTTAATTCTGCTTCATTTTTAGTACTAACGCTTTTTCCAAGATAAGCCAAACTGTCCCCGATAACCTCTCTGTAATCGTCCATCATAGAAGCATGGTCTTTAAACTGAGAATCGGCAAAAATATTCCAACTTCTTTCGTAATTTCCACCAGGAACTTTTTTCTTGTTTACAGAAATACCTGCCGCTCCAAAATAATAAGGAACTGCATATTTCATATCTGGATCATAAGTTACTTTATCCAACAAATCCTGATTGATTTTATTTCTGTTTGTAAACTTTTCCTGAACAATAGGTTGAAGCATTCCTTTTGCCATCATAATCGAAACATAATCTTGAGAAGGAACAACAATATCAAAACTTTTTGCTCCACCGTTTACCAGTTTATTGAACATCGTTTCGTTAGAATCATATTCAGTGACAATAACTTTACAGTCAAACTCTTTTTCAAATGCTTCTACAACATCAGTTGGTGTATAATAAGTCCAACTGTACAATTTCAATGTCTGTTTCTTTTCACAAGAAGAAAGACCCAATGCTGCCAAAATCATTCCTGCAGCCATAACAATTTTAGAAGTGATTTTCATAATTCATCCTCCAAAAAAAATAGAAGTACAAAATGGTGAGTTTATTTATAAACTCAAGTTTAAGCTAAACGCACCATTTTGCGTTTAACTTAAAATATTCCCACTTAGTGAGAGTTTACTCCGTAAACTTTTTATAATTGCGTCCGTCAAAAAACGAACCGAAAAACCGTCAGATGTAAAACACCCCTCGATTTTCCTTTTGAAATAACTTGTTTAGTGAGCAGCTGCAAAAGACTTTAAGCCTTTTCGTAAAAGAATTGCAATTGCACCTATTCCCAAAATCAATACAAAAGAAAGTGCATTGATTACAGGACTTACACCATGACGAATCATATTGTAAACAAAAATTGGCAATGTTTCGATGTTACCATTTACCAAAGAAGTAATAACAAAGTCTTCAATGGAAAGAGTAATGCTCATCATAAAACCGCTCATAATACCAGGCATAATCGCTGGAATAATAACCTTGAACAAGGTCTCAGTTTCTGTAGCACCCAAATCGTGACTCGCTTCAATAATCGAATAGTCAAAATTATCAACACGGGAACTAACCATTAAATAAACAAAAGGAAGACAGAAAGTGGTATGGGCAATAATAATGGTTCCCAATCCCAAATCCATATTTATTCCACTTAAAAAAATCAAAAGGGAAACACCCATAATAACTTCTGGCAAAATCATTGGCAAAAAGCTTATAGACTGAATGTAACCTTTACCAAAGAACTTATACCAGCTTATACCAATAGCCGCAAGACTTCCCAAAATAGTCGCTATAAATGCTGAAGATAATGCTACAATGGCACTATAAAGCAGCGACATCCACAGATTGCCAGAATGCAAAAACAATTCTTCATACCAGCGGAAAGAAAGGCCTGTAAAATGAGAACCTTCAGATTTATTAAAAGAATAAAAAATAATTACAAATAAAGGAATGTACAAAAATGCCAGCGTAAAAAGAAGTACAGTTTTTGAAGACGAAACCACCGGATTTCTTTTTTTCCAGCTTCGTTTTGCGTGTCGTGCATTTTCAGAGTTTTTTATATTTTTCTTATGCAATTTATGTACAATAAGCGATGTTAAAAATTCCATATTGATACTCCCATAGATTTTCTATAGCAATTTTGTAGAAAACCCGTAAAACTAATTGTGGATAACAGCTTCTGCAGTTTTATTGCTCTGCTCAACTGATGAAACTTTATTGGAATCTGGAACTCCAGAATCTTCTTTTGCAGAAGATTTTTTCAAGTTCTGGTCTTTTTTGTCAGATGTAATCATAAACAAAATAGCGGCCATAGAAACAAGAGTTAACACAACAGAGAATGCCGATGCCAATGGAAGGTTTCTAGCTTTCTGGATCTGATCCATAATTACATTACCAAGCATATAACTCTTTGTACTACCAACAAGCTGTGGCACCGTATAGTTACCAAAAATAGGAATAAATACAAAAATCAAAGAACTGATAATTCCACTTTTGATGCCAGGGAGCAAAATCTTTATCATAGCCTGTCGCTTTTTTGCCCCTAAATCTCTAGCTGCCTCAATCAAAGAAAAATCAAATCTATCTACAGCAGTAAAAATTGGCAGAATAGCATAAGGAAGATACATGTAAATGCTAACCACAATTACAGCGCCCTTTGTGTACATAAACTTATGAGGCACAAAAACCCAGTCCTTTGCATTTAAATGAAAAAGGTACTCAAAAAAGTGACATACTTGGTTCAAAAGTCCTTCTTCACCCATAATAGTCTGCCAGGCAAAAATACGAATCAAAGAATTAGTTAAGAACGGAATGATTACCAGCACCAAAAGTAAAGTTTGTTTTTTACTTCTGGCAATTGCATATCCACAAGGCAGCGCAATTACAATAGAAATAATAGTAGATACAACTGTCATCCAGAGTGTGCGCAACAGGATTGGCAGGTAAATATACTTACCCGTGTCAGAATCTCTTGTAAAAATTGCCTTATAAGCTCCAAAAGTAAAAACCTTTTGAACTCCACCATGCATATCTCTTTTCATAAAAGAATAGCAGACAATAATAAGAATTGGCACAACAAAGAAAATTGTAAACCACAGACCCATAGGCCAGGCATAAGCGGGACCAGGATTTGCTTTTTTATATTTAGCGGCATGAGCCTTACTTGCCAGTTTTAGCTGGAAAGATTTTTTGTTTTCAGTAGATTTTTTTCCCATAATAACCTATACATCCACAAGCGGTATCCAATTTTGTTCTACAATACCCAAAAGGTACAAAAACCATAAGGCGTAAAACAAAACCAGAGTACAAAATTATTTGTTTATATCTTCAACAATATAAGCGTCTTCTGCAGACCAGGAAACATAAACTTTGTCTTTCCATTGAATAACAGGACCGTCATCCATATAGTCAGTATGCTGTTTATAAACCTTAATGATTTTTCCAGTTTCAAGCTTTACATAGAACTTAGACTGAAAACCAGAATAAATAGGTTCTTCAACAACACCACTGAAAACATTTACATCAGTTCTTCCTCCAGTTGCAGGTGGTTCCAGTGTAATTCTGATTTTTTCAGGACGAATAGTAAAAGCTACCTTCTGACCTTTCTGAGTAAAATCGTAATCTGTAACCTGCATATATCGGTCAAGAGCAGCCGTTGCTTCGGTATCTGTGGCCAATGGAGCCTGCTGACCAAGTTCTGGTACAGACAAAGTAGCCATAAAATCATCGTTTCCAGAAGCATCCTTGTGTGGTACACAATCTACAACTTCTGCGTCGAACAGATTTGTTTCTCCAATAAACTGAGCTACAAACTGAGTTGCAGGACTTTCATAAATCTCGTAAGGAGTTCCAATCTGCAGAACATGACCATGATTCATAACAGCAATTCTATCAGAAACAGAAAGGGCTTCCGACTGATCGTGAGTAACATAAATAAAAGTAATGCCAATCTGGTCGTGGAGTCTATCCAAATCAATCAAAAGATTAGCACGAAGTTTTGCATCAAGAGCAGAAAGAGGTTCGTCAAGCAAAAGAACTTTTGGTTCGTTTATAAGCGCTCTGGCAATGGCAACTCGCTGTTTCTGTCCACCAGACAACTGATTTGGCTTTTTGTACAAATGCTCGTCCAGCTGAACCAAATGAACATATTCTTTTACCTTTTTATCAATTTCTTCGTTAGATAACTTTTCAGCACCTTTTTTTAGACGCAATGGAAATGCAACATTTTCATAAACAGTCATGTGAGGAAAAAGAGCATAAGTCTGAAAAACAGTGTTTGAAGGTCTTTTATCCGGTGGAAGTGGGACTACATTCTGATCATCAAACAGAACAGCTCCTTCATCTGGAAATTCAAAGCCTGCAATAATGCGAAGTAATGTTGTTTTACCGCATCCAGAAGGACCAAGCAGAGAAAAGAACTCGCCTGATTCAATAGTAAAGTTGATGTCATCCAAGGCAACAAAGTCGCCGAATCTTTTGGATACATGATCAATGGTAACCTGACTACTACTTTTCATCCAAGTAACCTCAATCTTAAAATGATAAGCCCCACATACGCACGGCTAAAAAACTAATTTCTAAATCATAAAAATGCATTATTCTTTGGGTTGTGTCAATAAAAAAAATAAAAAAATAGGGCAAAGCTTTATAAAAAAATAATTATAATGCCTTGCCCTTTTTTTCTTTTATCGTTTTGATTTTTGAAAATTTTTATTTTCTCAAACAAATCTAGAATTTATAACGAACTCCTGTACCAACAGTAAATCCAGCTGTGAACTTTGAAGGGAATTCTCCAGTAAAACCAAACTGTAGAGGAAACGACAGATGATTAAACATCATAACATCAAAGGCAAAACCTAAACCTAAAACTGCATTTGTAAAGTCTTCCGGAGCCTTATTATAGCCTGGAACATAGTTAGATTCACCATATTCACCCTTTGAATTAACATATATTGAATCATTATAACCATGAACTCCAGCTAAAGCCCATGCATAAAGCATTGTACCACTTCTTAATCCAATAGTTGCTTCAAACAATTTAACTTGAAGCTCAGCAGTTACAGAATAATTGTACTTGCCAACATCTTCGTAATTATTCCAGCCGTAATTGTTATCATAAAAAACAAACCCTTGAGTCTGAAAGCCTAGTTTATCAAACCAATGCTGATACTGAATGCCCATAATATCATTGGAAGTCATTGCATACAAACCTACAGCACTTTTGTAATCAAAGGGTGTAGCCGAAAGTTTAGCAGCTCCAAGCGCCAAAACAACCAAAGCTATAAAAATCTTTCTAATTTTCTTCATAAAAAATCCTCCGAAAATAATTATAATAGATTATAAAAAAGACCAAAGCTTTTTGCATAATCCATTCCTCTTAATTTTACCTAAAATATAGAGCATAAAAATCGATAAAGCAAGAAAAAATATAAAAAAAAATTATATTTAATAAATTACAGAAATTAATACTATGGGCGAAATTAAGTTTTTGAGCCTAAGTGCATAACCACAAAAATGAATCACACAAACTACTAACGGCCTTCCAGGACTTGCTAACGCGCGGCATCCTCAGTCCCGAACCTTCGGTCCGCTCCTTGCGGTTGCGTAAAAATGTTTCACATTTTTCCTCCTTACACGCCTTCGCAAGTCAAAACAAAACCATTTATAAAACTCTAATTAAAACCATATAAATAATAGTGCCACCAAAAATGCTTATAAGAGTGTTTTTCTTCCAAACATAAGAAATCATTGTAAAAACTATAGCAGAAATCTGTGGAACCCATTGAACCAAAGTGGAAAATCTTGTGTCCCGCAAACTATAAATTAAAAGTCCCAGCATTACAAAGGGAGGAATGTATTTTTCAAAAAAGTGAATCAGTTTACCAGGAGCTCTGTTAGAAAAAACTGCAAAAGGGAAAAGTCGTTCTAAAAAAATTACCAGAGAAATTAAAAAAATCGCAATAATTATTTTTGATAAAGGCATATTTTACTCCCAATTATAAACTCTGCTCAGAAATCTTGTCTTTCTTAAAAAACTTCATTGTCTGATCAACAGTAAGAACCGCAAAAAGTGCAGTAAGCGAAAAATCTACACCCGTCATGTCAAAAGGAATCAGCATTCCTGCAACAGCTCCAATTGTACTTCCCGCAACCCAGTAAATTTGGTCAAGAACCGCAATAGTTGCAAAAAAGTCTGGCATTGAAACATCTTCCGGTACTTCGGTTGTAGTCAAAAGTGAAAAAGTTTCGTCAGAAAGAGCAAAAATTAAATATGGAGTTCTTTTTCCACATTTTTTAAATTGAGAAATAAGAGGTAATCCATAAACAATATGTCTTATATTCAAAAGCAGTTCTGTAAGCAAAATAATATATAGAGGAGTCCCAGCTACAAAAAGTGGAATGGCGGCAAACTGTGCAGCACCAGCAAAAATTACAATACTCATCAAAGGAGACAACCACCATGGATATCCTGCATTTACCAATACAAGCCCAAAAGCAATTCCACAGGCTATGTAGCCCAAAAAGACAGGAATTGTGGTTTTTAGCGCAAGAGAAAAACATCTTTTAGTCATAGTTTCGCAATTTTATCAAATACTTATTTAATTTTCCATAATCTTGCCAATATAAGGTCCAGCAGTTGAATCATCTTTTCTTTTGTATTATCTTAAAATAAAAGAAGCTAGCATTAAAAAGGGTCGAAAAGATTGCAAATGTAACCAAAAGTAATTTGCTAAATAATTCTTTTACAGAAAACTTTTTAGTGTTTTACTGGAGACTTATGATTTCGATTATTTTAGGAATATTATTTATAGCATTTACAGTTTTTGCCTGCATTCCCTTTGGTCCTTTAGCCTGGGGTAGTGAAGTTATTTCTTTTTTAAAAGGTTCATTACCTGTAGTTTCTGTCCTTCTGGCAATTATCTGTTTTTTCATTGGTGCCGCAGATATAAAAGATAAACAGGAAGCAAAACACGAAGCAGAAATGGAAGCCCAGCTGGAAGCAGAACAAAACAAAGACACCAGCAAGTAAATGCGAATTAAAATAAACTTAATTCTATCTTACCGATTGACATACACCCATTAAAATTGATACTATTTCTTACCCCGTGAAAGGATTTTAGACTGCTCATCTAAAGTTCTTTAGTAACTCTTGAATCAGATGCAAAGATTTAGGAGATACAGAAAAATTATTTTTAATTTTTCAACTTTTATTATTTTATTTTTTTAAATAGAAAGGTATATCATGGAAACTATCTTCGTAAAAGAATACGAACAGCCTCGTACATGGTACGTGATTGACGCTGAGGGAAAACCACTTGGTCGTGTTGCAGCAAAAGCAGCAGCTGTTCTTCGTGGAAAGAACAAGGTTACATATGCTAAGAACCAGAATATGGGTGATTATGTAGTTATTATCAATGCAGAAAAAGTTGCTTTGACTGGTGGAAAAGAAAAGAAGAAGATTTATTATCACCACACAGGTTTTGTTGGTGGTCTTCGTGCACAGACTTTTGAAAAGTTAGTTGAAAAACATCCAACAGATCCTTTGAAAAAAGCTATTGCTGGAATGCTTCCACACGGACGTTTGGGACGTGCATTGCTCGACAATGCAAAGATTTATGCTGGTGCAGAACATCCACATGCTGCTCAGAATCCAAAGCCACTTGAAGTGTAAGTAATTAGGAGTATAGAGTAATGGTTAAAAATATTGCTATTGGTACAGGTAGAAGAAAGACTGCTGTTGCTCGCGTTTTCGTTCGCGACGGTTCTGGAAAAATTGTTGTTAATGGTAAAGATGTAAAAGAATACTTCGTAACTGATGCACAGGTTCAGCTTGTTCGTCAGCCTTTACTTGTTACTTCAATGGATAACAAATATGACATCCTTATCAATGTACAGGGTGGTGGTCTTAATGGTCAGGCTGCTGCTTGTTTGCATGGTATTTCTCGTGCATTAGTTCAGATTGATCAGGATTCTAGAACATCACTTAAAGCTAACGGATATCTTACACGAGACTCTCGTATGGTTGAACGTAAGAAGTACGGTCAGCGTGGTGCTCGTAGAAGATTCCAGTTCTCTAAACGTTAGTTTATTTCAGACTTTTGGTTGCTTAAACCAAGGTCTAATAAAAAAACGCAGTTGGTTTACCAGCTGCGTTTTTTTTTGCCCAAAAAGGATGTATAATAAAGACATGGAAATAATTGAATTGCAGGAAACTTCATACAAAGGTATGTATAAAATAAAAGGTATGATTAAATACGAAAATGCTCCATGTCAGATAAGTTCTTTTTTTGTAAGACAAGAGTATTTAAAATCTGTAGAAATTATTTCTCTTAAAGCAGGAGACATTGTGTCATCCCCAGTAGAAAATGAACTTTTAGATGCTGGAATAATTTCTCTTGTAGAATTAAAAGCCGTAGATTATTTAGCAAGAGCAGAGCAGTGTAGATTTGGTTTAACCAGAAAACTTATGGAAAAGGGATATGAAAAGGATTTTATAAACAATGCCTTGGATTATTTGGAAAAAGTAAATTACTTAAGTGATGAAAGATTTTCTCAAGCCTGGCTTAATTCAAGAAAATTAAATCATTATGAAGGTAGAATTAAACTGCTTGCAGAATTACAGACCCGTGGAATTAATAAAGAAATTGCAACAGATGCCGTAAATACATTTTTTATGGAAAATGATGAACTGGAAATCTGTTGCAAGGCTTATGAAAAGTTTCTTAAAAAGGGCAAAACCGATGAAAAACTAGTTACAGCCCTTTTAAATGCAGGTTTTTCTTATAAAATGATTAAAGCTGTTCAAGATAAATAAGCTTACCTTGGAAATCTCCCCAATCTCTTTTTACTGGAAGCCCTGCGTTTTGTAAGGTTGCTCCTTCCATAATCAATTCTGTTTCGTTGTCATCTATAAAAGTGATTTTATATTTTTTGTCCTGCAAAAGACCATTTATCTTAATAAAACGAGTTTTATAGTTAGGATGATTAAGAACCTGAACAAATGTTATTAATGCTTTTGATTTATCCTTTGAAGCAGACATCCAGCAGTCGTATTCATTGTTTTCTGCAAAACTTGCAATTCTCCAGTAATCTCCATTTCTAACTAAATCACTGTATTTTTTATACAACTCTATCTGGTGGGGAATTAAAGCCCGGTCTTCTGGAGAGAGTTTTGTAATGTCCAGTTCGTAACCAAAAGTTCCAGAAAGTGCCACATAGCCTCTGGTTTTGAAAGGTGTAATTCTTCCACAGGCATGATTTGGACACACAGAAACATGAGCGCCCATAGTAGAAAGTGGATAAACTAAAGCGGTTCCTTCCTGAATGCTTAATCTTTCAATGGCATCTGTATCGTCGGAACACCAGATTTGTGGAGAATAATAGAACATTCCTGGATCAAAACGGGCACCGCCACCAGAACAGTTTTCTAAAAGTAAATTAGGGAACTCTGTAAGAAGTCTTTCCTGCATTCGGTATAAAGCAAGCACATATCGGTGATAATATTCTCCTATTTGGTCAGAAGGTAAATCTAATGAGCCAATATCAGAAAGCTGACGGTTCATGTCCCATTTTACATATTCAATATTTGCGCTTTTCAAGATGCTGGCTACACAATTATAAGCATAATCTTCAACTTCTTTGCGGGTAATATCAAGAACTAATTGTTCGCGGCTCATGCCTGGAACTCTGCCTTCTATTTGAATGGCGTAATCTGGATGCTGGCGGTACAAATCTGAATCTGGAGAAATCATTTCTGGCTCAAACCAGATTCCAAACTTTAACCCCAGTTTATTTACTTCTTCTACAAGATGTTTGAGTCCTCCATTGATTTTTTCTTCGTTTACAACCCAGTCGCCTAAAGAACAGTTGTCTGAGTTTCGTTTTCCAAACCATCCATCATCCATAACAAGCATTTCAATACCGTCTTTTGCGGCTTCCCGTGCAATATCAAGGAGTTTTTCTGTGTTAAAATCAAAATAAGTAGCTTCCCAGTTGTTAATTAAAATTGGGCGCATTGCTTTTTTATATGGGCTTCGGATTAAGTGATCTCTATACAGGTCGTGGAAAGTGTGAGTCATGCCGTTTAAGCCTGTGTTAGAAAAAACAAGAACAGCCTGTGGTGTATCAAAGCTTTCTGAAGGATTCAGTTTCCAGCAGAAGTTTTCTGGATTTATACCAATTACGGTTCTTATAGAATTAAACTGATTTTTTTGAACATCTGCAACAAAGTTTCCGCTATAAATAAAGTTAACACCATAAACGTTTCCTTGATTGTTTGTTGCGTTATGATCAAGAATTGCTAAAAATGGATGTTCCTGATGGCTGGTTTCTCCTCTCATAGAAAGAACCCCTTGTTTTCCCATATGAAGAGCATGTCTTTCTATATGTCGTTCTCGGGCCCAGCTGCCGTGTAGGGTGATAACATCGTAATTGTCACTGTCCATATCAAAAGCGGCGGAAAGTGCTTTTTTTATAAAAATTGGTTCACTGCCTTTATTTACGATTCTTGTGGAACGAACTACGGCATCTATATTTTGGAAAATTGTATAAACAAGAACAACTTCTGTATTCAAAACAGAATCTTCTGTAGTAATTTCCAAAGTCTGGCTTTCGTTTTTTTCTCCAAAAACAGAAGGCAAACCTGGAAGCGAAATTGTACCGTCAATTATTTTATGAGATTTATAGATTAATTCGATTCCATTATTACCTTTTGAATTGGTTACTGCCAGTGCTGATTCTCTAAAATCTCCAACACCGTCTGTTGGCATTTCTTGTGGTAAAAAATCTAATAAAGAATGTTTTTCTCTGAAAATGGGGTTGTTGCTAAAGCCATATTCCATCTGTCTTGTAAGATAACTTACATCGTCATTACCAATTTTTGAACCATAATAAGAATGAGCAAGGTATCCTTTATGAGAAATTGTAATGCAGTAAGAGGAATTGGGTGTATCTAATTTAAAAGTTTTGTTTTTTTCATTAAATGAAATCATATTTTTTTAGTCTCCAGTTTAACTAATTTTAACCTAATTTTTGTAAAAAATAAACTTTAAAAATAACCATTTTGATTTAATTTTCTTAGAAAGTTGAATGCTGAAAAAAAAAGACAATGGTCTTGCCAAGGCGTGGAAGGGCCGCGAAGCGGGTCTGGAGCTGTAAGCGGAAGACTGTCCGTAGGTAAACCCTGGAAGGCCGTAAGGTAATTTGAAGTGGCATTTTGTGAATTGATGGTGCATGAACTAAGCATAAGGCCCACAATACTTGAAAAACTATTATTTTACTGTCAGAATGCAAAATATGAATAAGTATGTGCACAAAGTAAAATATTATGAAACTGATAAAATGGGTATTACTCATCATTCCAATTATATTCGCATTATGGAAGAGGCTCGTCTTGATTTTTTGGAGCAAATTGGTTTTGGTTTTGAAAAGCTTGAAGCTACGGGAATTGTTTCGCCGGTTCTGGGAATTGAAGCTAAATATGTAAAAACAACTACTTTTCCTGATGAAATTGAAGTGGAGGTTTTTGTTGAAAAACTTTCTCCTTTGAAAATGACTATTGGTTATGATTTTTCGGTGAAAGGTGAAACGGTTTTTACGGCTACTAGTTCTCATTGTTTTTTGAATATGGAAGGACGGCCTGTTTTTATTCAAAAGGATTATCCAGACTTTTTTGCGGCAATGAAAGGCATGGAACGGGCAAAAGAATAGGATTTTGCGAAAAAAATCTCTTGGAGTAGAAAAATGGGGCGCGAGATTGAAATTAAGATTCCGCTTTCTAAGGAACAGTTTTCTGATTTATACGAAAAACTTGTTGTTTGCAAAAATTTAACTTCCATTGATGGAAAGGAAAGCTCTTTTTTTTCTGGAATTACTGTGGTTTCGGTGGATGAAGGATTGATTCTTAAAAAAGATGAATATTATTCAAAATATAAAACCCGGGATGAAAGGATTCAAGCAAAGGAACCTCAGTGTATTAGAGTCAGGACGGAAGGTACTATAAAGGCTGGTGAAAATGCAAGTTGTGCCGGTGGAAATACAGCTTGTTCTGGTGGAAATACTAGGTCTTTTTTTACGCTAAAACGAAAGTCTATGGAAAATGGGACGGAATTTAACCAGGAAAATGAAACTTTTGTGGAAGATGTGGAAGTTTTAAGGGATTTTTTTGCTGTAGCTGGTTATTGTCAATGGTTCTACAAAGAAAAAAAAGCTTATTCTGTTCACTGCGAAAGTTCTGCTTTACCTGGTGTAGATTTTCATTTGGAACTTGAAACTGTAAATGATTTGCCGTATGTAGAAATTGAAGTTTTGGATGAAGATGCTTGTGCTCAGAGTGTAAGGGCTTCTTTGGAAGTGTTTGTAAAACAATTGAAGCTGAATCCAGAAAACAGAGATTCCCGTTCTTGGGTTTCGATTATTGAACAGTCTTGATTTTTATAAGTGCCTAGACTTTTGTAAAAATTAGAATCTTTGTAAAAAGTCTAGGCGTTTTTTTAGAAAAACTTTGTAAACTTACGGGCGTTTATAAAATTGATGTTTGGGCTGCATCGGAGTTTTCTATAATGATGTTTAGATTTCCGTTTCTTGTGCGTAACTCGTCAATAAAGGCTTTTACATCAATATCTTTTTTTGGCCGTATATTGTAAGAGATTTGAAAAAGGGTTCCCATATTTGTGGTTTTTACATTTTGTACAGAATATTTTACCAGGTATTTTTTGAAAATATCGTTAAAAACATCTTGATAATTCATATTTTCTGGAATTGTGATTTTGAGAATCTGATTTTCGGGTAGTTTCCAGAATCGTAATAATAAAAAGAATAAAAGTGAAACTACAATTGTTAGTGTAAAGGCTATTGCATAATTGCTTAAACCCATTACTACGCCTACTGCCAGTGTAAAGAAAACAAAAAGAATGTCTTTTGAATCGCCTGGTATGCTGCGGAAACGAACTAGGGCAAAGATTCCCGCAAGAGAAACTGCTTTCTTTAAATCTGTGGCTATGAAGGGAATTACTACGGTCATAATAGTTGGTAGTAAAAACAAGGTTATGGCAAAGGATTTTGAAAAGCGTTTTTCTTTGTGTCCAAAAATGTAGCTGAGGGAAATTATTGCGCCTGCTAATAATCCCATTACAATGTTGAACATTATTCTAATTTCGTCAAAACCAATTGAAAATCCTGTTAAAAGCTCTTTCATAATTATTCTGAATCTCCTGATAGGCAATATTTGTTAAATTCTCTTCCATATTTTGAAAAGGAAGTGCTGAATATTTTTTGTTCTGATAAAAAGCGGGCAAACCACAATGGAAATGTGTTGTAGGCTTTTGCTTCCATTAAAAAGGTGTCTGGTGGTAATAAGGGTTCTCCGCTGGCTGGAATGTCCAATTTCAAATCTTTTCGTCTGCTAAGAATGTTTGAGTCAATGGTTATTCTAAAATCTGAATTGTTTTTTTCAAAAAAGGCTATTCGGTCGTAAGAAATAAAAACCTTTGGTGTCAGATTATAGTATTTAATAATATAATCAATTTCTGAAAAGACCTGTGGATTTATAATTTTGGAATTATCCTGAAGAATGCCTGTTTCAAAATAGTTGTAGGCTGCTTCCAGGGTACAAGGGGTTCTTCTTTTATTAACAATGCCTTTATATTTTTTCTTACTTTCAAGATAGACTGTGTCATTTAGTTGTGCGGTTCCATAACTGCGCAAACGGATTTTTTCTTTAAAAACTGGTTTTTCTAAAGAGCGGATAATCAGTTCGTTGGAAGGAGTGTCTAAATAAAGGTTACAGATTGAATAGGTTTTTCCGTTTTTGTTGTAGCTGTCTTTATCCATGAAATTGTCAAGAAGATTAAGGAGAAGGTCTTTATTTTGTTGTGATATTAGATACTTTTTTTCAATTCTGTTAAAAACTTCCAAGGCCATTAGATTTTTAATATACATAATTAAAATGGTAAAATCAATGGATTTATACTCTGAGGATTTAATCCTTTTGTAGTGATTTTTTTAGTTTTTGGGGAAGGATGTGGAGAAGCTGGAAATGAAGAAGATTGTTGAAGGTTTTACAAAAAGAGCCACAAAAAACGCATTGTTGATATGGCTTTTTGTGGCTTGATTTAATAGATTTGCGTGAATCTATCTGTTTTGGTGTTTGATTTTTGCTGAAAGTAACAGCATTTTGTGATTTTTTCTTTCGGCAAAATCATTGACTGCTCAAAACAAATTGTTGAACAGTCATTTATAAAAGTTTATTAGAAACGGCCTTCGTCTTTATCCCAGTAGCCTAATTCGTTGTGTTTCAATGTGAAATTAACAACTTCGTCTACTGTTGTGAAACAAAGTCCTACTACTGTATCTGCACATCCGTAGTAAATTGCAATTTTACCATCTTTTTCATCTGTTAAAGCTGCAACTGGGAAACATACATTGTCTACAAATCCTGTTGTTTCATAAGGCTGTTCTGGAGTGAGCATATAATCACCACAGCGATATTTTACGATAGAAGGTTTGTCGTGATCCAAGATGGCTGCAGAGAATGAATAAACAAATCCATTACAAGTTGTTGCAACACCATGATAGAACATTAACCAACCCTGTTCTTTCTTTCCTTCTGGAGTTTCATATTCAATTTCAATTGGAGCTGGACCACATCCAATTTTAACTCCCTGCCACCAGCCCTGTCCGCCTTTCTGCATAACAAGTCTGTGTTCTCCCCAGTATTTCATATCAGGTGATTGAGAAAGAAGAATATCACCAAATGGAGTGTGTCCTGAATCTGATGGACGAGAAAGCATTATAAATTTTCCGTCAATCTTTTTAGGGAACAAAACAGCATTTCTGTTGAATGGGAGGAATGGGTTTTCAAGACGAGTAAAATCTTTGAAATCTTTTGTTGTAGCTACACCAATTGAAGCGCCATCAAAATCACCACACCAGAGAATATAATATGTATCATCAACTTTTACACAGCGAGGATCATAAGCATAGAATGGATCATGTGGAGTTCCATCTGGATCGTGCATGTGGATTTTTTCTTTCTGGAATTCCCAGTGAATACCGTCGTCTGAATCGCCAATATATAAGAATGGACGAGCTGATGTATCTTCTGAGCGGAATACTCCCTTGAATTTTCCTTCCCATGGAATTACAGCAGAGTTGTAAATGCGTCCCATGCCAGGGAATGGATTGCGTCCGATTACTGGGTTTGCTGAATAACGCCAGATTGGAAGCCAGCAGTCAGCAGGTTTGTCCTGCCAAGGAATGTTAGGTAAGTTTCCACCACTAATGATTTTTGCCATTTGAAGTCTCCTAATTTTGATTTGTAAACTTATTTAAGTTACAAGTTATATCTTTATTTTAGATTACTTCTACTCTGTAGAATTGTCAAGAAAAATTAGTTAAAATTAACTAAAAATTACTTAAAAAATGATAAAAATTAAAAAAATTAGGTAAAATAAACAATTGTTATTAAATAATCTATAGAAAAATGAAAATTTGTAGAATATAATTCTTTATATGAAGACATATAAAATATCAGAAATTGAAAATAAACGAATATTGGGTAGAAATGTTGCGGATGCTGGTAAAGTAGATAAACCTCTGGCACTTTTTTGGGGTGGAGCCGCTTTGGAACTTTGCGTAAAAGCACGGGAAGTTTGGATTGATTTTTCATCAGAATATCAGACTTATGAAGCTTGGGTTGCGGTGGAAATAAATGGTTCACCAATCAGCAGATTTATGATTGATAATACAGGCTTAAATAATAGTCAGCGGGTTTGTATTGCCAGAAATCTGAACCCTGAAAAAGAAAATCTTGTTTCTATTATAAAAGATACACAGCCTATGAGCGGGGAACAAAAGCATTCTCTGTTTATAAATTCGGTGACTCTTGATGATGAGGGAATTTTCTGTCCTTTGAAGTCGCGAAAATGCAAAATTGAATTTGTTGGTGATAGTATTACCAGTGGGGAAGGTCTTGCTGGTGGCGTTGATGAAGGGGAGTGGATTTGTCAATGGTTTAGTGCCAGTCGTACTTACTCCCGTATGGTTGCCCGCAAACTTGATGCAGACTGGTCTTTGTTCAGTCAGTGTGGTTGGGGAATTAGCTGGGGCTGGGATGGCGATAGAAATTCCTGTATGCCTGCTCATTATGACAATGTTTGTTCTGTTATGGCTGGTGATTATCAAAAAACAATTGGCGCTCATGAAAAATATAATTTTGGAAAAGGTTCAGATTTTGTTGTTTTAAATCTTGGAACAAATGACAATGGTGCCTTTTACCAAAAACCTTGGATTGATTCTAATGGCGTAGAATATAAACTTTCTTTGGATGAAAATAAAAAAGCCTGCAAAAAAGACGGTGATTTTGTTGCTCAAGCTGTAACTTCATTTTTACTGAATATTCGTGCTAAAAATCCAAATGCAAAGATTATTTGGACTTGGGGCATGATAAAATTGGAAGCTATTCCAGAATATATTGTTCAAGGAATTGAAGCTTATAAAAAACAGACTGGAGATAATCAAGTTTATTCTCTTGAGTTGCCTTCTATGGAAGATGTAGAAACTTGCCTAGAAGATAAAGGAAGCCGTGGTCATCCAGGACCAAAAACTCATATTCTTGCTGCTGAAAAAATAGCTTCCTTTATCCAAAGTCTTTAATTGATTATTCGTAAAGACGGAAATTATCAAAATAAATTACAGTGCCTTCTGTTTCCATATCACACTGCTGAATCATAAAACAGAAGACATTTGCTTTATGTTCATAAGGGAAGTTAGACATATCAAAAAGTAAAGTCTGGGCACCTGGTTTCATAATTGCAGGAATTGACTGATCCCAACCCCAGTCGTTACCATTTTGAATGGCAATGGAAATATTAAAATCATAAGGCCCTGGATTGTAAACATCAACTGCACACCAGTTATAATCAGAAATATCAGCTTCAATTGGAGAATTATTGCACCATGTAGCTTGTTTTGAAGTTTCTGCTGTTGCTGGTTCCATTGTACATTTTATAGAATATTCTCCTTCTGTACACCATTCCTTGTTCAACTCTGCTGTTAAAGAAAGATTGTGAGAACCCCATTGGTCCCATTCATGTCCAACTCCATACCAAAGATTTCCTTCTTCAAGTCCATCAAGTAAAAGTTCATAAGAATCTGGAAGTTCACATTCAACCAATTCAACTTCAATTTTTGCGATTTTTTCACTTTCTTTTTCTTCAGTCCTTGTGTCTTCTTTTGGAGCAACTGTTGTTCCTTCATCAGCTGGAACTTTTGTAGATTTACAACCAAAGAAACTAAGAACAAAAATTGCAGAAAGTAAAATAAAAGCCATTTTTTTCATAAGTTTACCTCTCATATATTTTTGATTAAAAATAATGCAAATTAAAACTAAAATCAGATTATTTATATAGCCGAAGATTATCAAAATACATATAAGTATATGCACTTCCTTTATTTACAAGCATAATACGCCTTATGTCAGCAAGATTTTTTACACCAAATCTCTTAATATCCAGCAAAAGTGTTGTTTGAACACCTGATTTTATTTCTTTATATTCTGTCTGTAGTATTTTATTATCTTCAGTGGCTTCTACCTGCAGACAAACAGAAGCGGTTACAGCTCCACCATTGTAAATGTCAACGGCAAAGGTTTTAAAACCTGTCCAGTCGGTCTCTAAAGGGGAATCACAATACCAGGTTGCATGAGCATTTTTATCGGTGTATGCAGCTTTTTTTTGAACACATTTGATGGAATAATAGCCGTTAGTATTCCATTCCGAAGAAAGGGCGCATTTTTCACCAAGATTAGAACTGTCTGTATTATGTCCGTATTTTTCATCCAATGCGGCATAAAAATACAATCCAGATTCAAAATCATCAAGAAGAAGAGATTCTGTTTCGGGAACTTTAACTTTTACATAAGTGATGTAAGTGCTTTCTTCATCTTCCACCCATTCGTCTTCACTAAATGGATCCGACTCTATATCTGGAGAAACTGTACCTTCGTTTGCAGATGGAACTTTTTCAACTTTTGTAGTGCCACAACCTGATAGAAAAAATAAAATTGAACATCCTAAAACAAAAAGATTTATAGAGACAAGATGTTTTACTTTTAATTTCATTTTACTTTACCAACGGAATCTCGAATAATCAGACTGCCGCTAACTAAATGGCGACCTTTAATATAAGGCTCACCAGTTATTTTCTTTATAATCAAATCTGCGGCGACATTAGCTGTATCTTCCGGTTTGATATAAACTGTTGTTAAAGGTATTACATTTTTATGCTTTGAAATGTAATTATCAAAACCTGTGACAGAAATATCTTCAGGAACTTTATAACCTTTTGCGTTAAGTTCTTCTAATAAATCCGCGGCACATTCATCATTGTTACAGATAAAAGCAGTTGGCATGTTATCTTCTGGCAATGCAAGTGGAATCGAAAAACCTTTTTCATCTCTGTCGGGAATTATTTCATCAAAGTTTACAGACAGATTGTTTTCCAGCATAGCTTTTTGAAATCCCATAAAACGGTCACTTATAGAAGTTGTAGCATTAAAACTTCCCACAAATCTAAGCCTTTTATGACCTTGAGAAATAACATAACTGGTAAGCATATAAGAGCAGTAATAATCGTCGTTTGAAACACAATCAATGGTCATATTATTAGTATAAAAGTCCAACAGAATGAAATTGTCATAATGAGTTCGAATTGAATCTATATATTTGTTGTTGATTTGACCCAAAATGATAATACCATCGACTTTTTTATCATTCAGCATTCTTGGAAGAACATTTGCTTTTTCATCTTCATCAGAAAGTAATTCCATTATGCTGTAAAAATTTCTGTGCAATAGTTCTGTAGAAAGAAAATTAAAAAGATACCAATAAAAAGAAAAGTTTTGAGAGAAAAATCTGGATGGAATTAAAATACCAATATTGCCAGTAATTTTTCCATCAGAAGAATTGGTCGTTTTTTTGAATTTATACCCCATTTCATCGGCTAATTCTTTAATCTGTTTTCTTAAATCTTCACCAACACCATCTTTATTGGCAAGAGCTTTCGAAACTGTAACGGTACTAACATTTAACTTTGCTGCGATGTCTGATAAACGAACTTTCTTTTTTCTATCCATGATTAAAAATTATAACATATTTTAAGTAAAAAATGCAATTTTTGATTAAAATTAGATAAAAAAAAGTTAAAAATACAAAAATCTGTTAATTCTTATATTTTTTTAGTTTCATCAAAAACCGTAGCAAAATAACCAGAAGAAGAAATTGGCTCTCCACCATTGGTTAAATGATTTGTATCTCCCAGTCTTTCCACTCTAAACCAGGCTTCTCCCTCTTTTCGCTCCTCGCTGTTCAAAATAGTAATGGAAGTTGGGGCAACATAAAAGCCCTGCCACAATTGCATTGGCGAAAGTCCTGTTAAATGGGCAATAATTGTAAACATAATTCCCAAATGACAGAAAAAAACTAGAGTGGTTTCTTCTGGATAATCATCTTTTATAGATTTCAAATGGTATTTATAAATAGGTTCGTTCCAGTTATGATTTTTCGCAGGATTTTTAACATTGTAATAGTTTTTGCTATTGCGAATATAACCATATTTTTTCAGCAAAGAATCAATTCCGTCACAAACTTCTTTATATTTTTCTTTGATTTTATGTTCTTTCATAAAGGCCGTATTTGCCCATTTTTCTTTATTAAAAAAGTTTTTATTGGAGTTGTAAAAATCTGGCATTAAATCCCAGCGGCTGGCATCAAACTCTTGAAGCCAATTGCAAACTTCCGCAGTTCTACCCATTTTTTCCAATGCAGGAGCACCAGTGGCTTTAGCTCTGCCAAGGGGTGATGTATAGAAATCTGTAATATTTTCCCAGGAGCAGATTCGTTTTGTCAGTAATTCTACTTCCCGCTTTCCTTTTTCAGTAAGATTATCAATGGTATAATCAGGGTCTCCGTGACGAACAAAAATCAAACGCATTTTTTATACCTTGAACAGATTAATTTCTCTCTTAATTGAATCAATAGAATCAGTTACTTCTTTTGAAACCTCAGATAAAGCAGTTCCTGTTTCATTGATTTTTTGTGCTCCAGAAGACATTTCCTCAATGCTTTCTTTAATTACCGATGTTACATTTTGAAGTTTGTTAATTTCCTGGAGAATATGTTTATTTCCTTCCGCCATTTCCGCAGAAGCAGATTTAACTTCAATAGTACTGTCATTCATTGCATGGAGAGCATCGGTAATCTGTTTTGAACCAATCTGCTGTTCTTCCATTGCCGCTTTAATATGCTGAACCAATTGGTCTGTATGCTGAATACTTTGCGAAACCGAAGTGAATATAGCAGTAGCTTCGGATGAGGCATTTACAACTGAATGAATTGATTCTTGAATTTTCTGTAATTCTTCCCCAATAGTTTTTGACTGATTTGTTGAAGTTACAGAAAGTTTTCTGATTTCATCTGCTACAACTGAGAAACCTTTACCAGAATCTCCGGCGTGTGCAGCCTCAATTGCTGCATTCATGGCAAGAAGATTTGTTCGGCTGGCAATATTTGCAATGGCGGTGTTGGCATCCTGTAGCATTTTAGACTGATCTTCAATCTGTTTAATGATTTTGTTTACACCAGATTGGGTTGCAATACCCGCATTTGTATTTTGCTCAAGTTCTTTAAATGAATTGAACATTATATCAACAGAATTGTTTACGGAAGAAATATTTCCAATCATTTCTTCAACCGCTGTAGAAGCCTGTGCGACACCAGCCGACTGATTCTGAATCATATTTTCCAATGAATCAATGTTAGATGCAATTTCATTAACAGCACCCGCAGTTTCTCCCACACTGTCAGACTGATTATTAATCTGATTGTTAACGCTCTGAATATTGGCAATAATTTGAGTAATAGCGGCTTCTGTTTCTTCTGTTCCTAATTGTAAAGAATCATCGGCTCTTACAAGGCGTTTTTCTGAGTTTTTCATAGAAGTAATAATTTCCTGTAATTTTGCCACAAAGATATTGAATCCATTAACAATTTCCAGAATTTCTTTTTTACCTCGTTTAATTTCCAACCGTTTTGAAAGGTCTGCATTTCCTGTTGCAATTTCTGAAATTGCGTCTCCAACTTTTTTGAGCGGTCGAAGAGTTCTTGCAATAGAAAGGGAAACCAATATTGAAACGACAAGGAAAACAACCATAAAAGTAAACAAAAGGTTTTCCATTGATTTTAATTTGTGGATAACTTCTGATTCATCGGCCATAATACAAACCGACCAGCTAGTTCTGTTTATTGGTTGATATAGCATAAGTCTTGTAACACCACCAATAGTAAAATAGCCAAAATCAGTTTTGCCAGAAATTAATTTTTTCATATTTTCCCGCAAATCTTCATAATCTTTATATTCAGCTATAGCCATAAGATTCTGTTTGTTATCTACATCTTCTTTTTGTGGAGCTCCAATAGTATTTCCTGTGGTGCGGTCTATGAAAATAGCATAACCTGTTTTTCCAACTCTAATTCTTTGAGAAATCTCGCAAAGGAAATTACAATCAAGTCGGGCTAAAAGAATGCCTGTCATTTCTCCATTATCATTTTTTACAGGAGATGCAATGTTGATTGTAAGTGTGTTGGTAACATCATCGACAGTCGGGCCATAAATAACAGATTTCTGTTCTGATTTAATCATTTTTATAATAGGAGCTGATGAAAAATCCATCTTTGTTGGGCCCATAAGAGTTTCGCCATTGGCAGTAAGATAGATTAAATTGATAAGGTCTTTATCGTGGTCTTTTGAAAGTGGAAGTAAAAAGGCTGTTTTTTGCTGCAATGGTATTTGTTCATTTTTAACAGTATCTAATTTTGCCACATACTCCAGAAAGTTCATCTTTTCCTGAATAACTTCACTGACAGTATCATTTATTCTGTCGCAAATAACAAAAGCATCATCATTAAAAACATCTTTAACACTAATACGAGAATAGTGTATGGCAGTAAAAAAGAATGCAATGTTTCCAATGAGAGTAACACTTAAAAAAGAAATTAGGATTGTTTGTTTGAGACTTTTCATTTGCAGATTCTCCTATAGGTTATGGTTTCCATTATAAAAGGGAAAAAATAAAAAAGCAAAAAAAAAATCCTGCATACAATAAAGATAAAATCAAAGGATTTTTTTTATGTTTGCAGGACTTTTTATAATGTTTTTATGTAAATTACTGTTTTTTTTATATTAAGAAATTAAGCCTTCACGAACTCTTTTTTCAAGAAATCTAAATCCAATTCTGGGTAAAGAACATGAGCTTTGAGTAATTTGTTTACGCGAGCTTTTGCTTCTTCCTGAACTTTTGGATCAAGTTCGATTTTACCTTTTGCAGGTTTTCC
>JAKSTL010000027.1 GCA_024402595.1 Treponema sp.
GTATTCCAGAAGAACAGCTCCGCAAGGCAGCTAAACTTGCTGTATGTAAAATCAACATCGACTCTGATGGACGACTTGCTATGACAGCTGCAGTTCGCAAACACTTGGCAGAAAACCCAGGCGATTTCGACCCACGCCAGTACCTCAAACCAGCTCGTGATGAACTTGTAAAGATGTACTCACGCAAGAACATCGAAGTATTAGGTTCTGCTGGACACTTAGACGACTAAGATATTGATTAAATAATCAACAGTCTTTAAAAATAAAAAGTGTTGTTGCACTAATCGAATGAATCGAAATTAGAGCAACAACACTTTTTTTTATCTGAAAATATAAACTTTATCCTATTGTTTTACCTTATTCCAGATTTTTTCCAAGCACTTATTTTTCTTTTCGCAACATAGATAAAATGAACATAAATAAAACAAATCCCAATGGAAAAACAGCAAACAAAATATTGTAAAGCAACAGCAATGGAATTGAATAATTTATATAGTATAAAGCATTAAACACCGCTGGAAGAATTAAATAAACAATCATAAGAACAATATTTAATGCAAGTAAAACATAACGCTTGTTCAACAGATTTTCATAAATGTAATGCAAAGAAACCGCGCATTGAACTAACATCGCTAAACAAGAAATTGGAGCAATGAACAAAAAATATGCGGTATAAACATTAAAAGCACCACTTATTACTGTATAAGGTAAAAATACTATGTAGAAAGAACAAAGCAATGGAAAGAACGAATTGATTTTTACTTCGGCAGTATCCTTTACAATTAAAAAGAACAAAAGAAAAACTACAATTACAGGCACACAATTCTGGCGAAAAAGAAAATACAAAAAGTTTTCCTTAAAAGAATAAGGTACAATTCTATGAGAATATGTAAACAGAACTTTAAAAGCACACAACAATATGGCAGATAAAGTTCCAATAAAAATTGACATTATTTCTCTTGGTTCTTTAGCCCAAACACAATAAATTGCCAAAGTAAAAGGTAATAATAGTAATAAAAATGCTAACATAAAACTAAAAATACAATTTCAATAATTTTTAATCAAGCAGAAACAATAATTTATATAAAATAAGTTATTTAGCACAGATTTTCATTATTGAAGCATTACCCTCCACTGTAATTTTTTCACCTGGAGCAACTGCATAAATATCTTCGGCCTTTAATTCTGTAGCAACTTTATCTTCACCACTTCGAATAACAGCTTTATTTGCAGAAATAACATACAAAAGTTGAACTCCAGCAGGATTATCTTTGCCTTCTTTTGAACAAAGCATACTCCAACCGCCTTTTACATCAACTTTTTGCATATAAAAATATTTACAGTCAAAATCTGCACCAAAAGGAGCCACAGGAATCATTTCTTCTCGCTTAATAACAGCAAGTCCTTTTTCTATGTGAACTTCACGACCTCTTCCCCAATCATAAAGTCTGTAAGTTAAATCACAAGACTGCTGAACTTCCATCAATCGTAAACCAGCTCCAATTGCATGAACAGTTCCAGCGGGAATAAATATAAAATCACCAGGTTTTACAGAAACAAACTCCAGATATTCTTCCAATTTATTTTCTGTAATTGCCTTTGCCAAAACTTCATTAGAAAAACCTTCTTTTATACCATAAACAAGTTTAGCATCAGGGGCCGCATCCAAAACATACCAGCATTCTGTTTTTCCGCGGTTTCCCTCTCCTTCCAGCTTTACCGCCCAATCATCATCAGGATGAACCTGAATAGATAAAGTATCATCAGCCTGAATAACTTTTACCAACAAAGGATAATCGCCATTACAAAAATCTTTGAATTCCTTTTGACAACCATTTGGATGAGTTGAAGCAATCCAAAGTTCATAACCCCATATTTTCTCTGATTTTATAGCATTTAATTTAAGCATTTTTTCGTCCTTTCAATTTTTTTTATTCAGCAATGGCAGTTT
This sequence comes from Treponema sp., assembly GCA_024402595.1. Lineage (GTDB taxonomy): Bacteria > Spirochaetota > Spirochaetia > Treponematales > Treponemataceae > Treponema_D. The sequence goes on from JAKSTL010000027.1 coordinate 1,952, forward strand.
CCAAGGCAAGCTTTATCATATTTGTAAAAGTTGTCTGGCGCTCTTGAGCAGTAGTTTCTTCTCCAGAAACAAAATTATTACTAATTGTTAAAACAGCCAGTGCTTTGCGATTAAACTCTGCCGCCAAAGTATATAATTCAGCCGCTTCCATTTCTACACAAACAACACCATATTTTTTCCAGAACTTCCATGTTTCATTTTCATCATAAAAACGATCGCCAGAAAAACATTGACCAACTTTTACATCCAGCTGCATTTCTTTTGCCTTTTCATAAGCAGTTCTAAGAAGTTCAAATGAAGGAACTGGTGCATAATGATTAAATCCAAATCTTTGAGTTTGAAGTGAAGAATCTGTACAAGCACCATTGGCAAGAACAACACTTCGGCAAGGAACATTTTCACTAACTCCCCCTGCTGTTCCAACACGAATTGCCTTTTGAACATTATAAAACTGGAATAATTCCTGCACATAAATAGATAAAGATGGCTGTCCCATTCCAGTTCCCTGGACAGAAACTTTCTTTCCTTTATAAGTTCCAGTAAATCCATACATTCCACGAACATCATTATAACAAACTGGATTTTCCAAAAAGTTTTCGGCAATAAACTTTGCCCGCAATGGATCACCTGGCAATAAAACTGCTTCTGCAATTGCCCCTTCTGGAGCATTAATATGTGTACTCATTTTTCCTCCAAAACAAGTATTATTTTTGAACTATAAAAAGGCCTTCGAATCATTTTCTAATCCGAAGGCTTTGTAAACACCTGTAATTATTTTATCACAAGTTTTTTTAATTTTAAATTATTTTAAGTAATTTAACCTAATTTTATTCATGAACCACAGTTGATGAAGAAGTTGCTGTAATCAAGTAGTAGTCAATATCACCATCGCCAAGATATGCCTCAAAGTCTTCGATAACCCTAAATGCATCAGATTCTTTGTTATTAGGCTCACCATATTTGTAGAACTTCTTAAGATCCAAATCTACATCCATTGGTGTTACAGAATCACAAGCAACTGTATAGAACATTTCTGTACCATCATCCAAATCTCCAGTAACTGTAGCTCCACAGAATACCATTGTATATTCTTTAGCTGGACCAAATACTGGAACATAAAGAGTTTTAGAAGTTCTTGCTGGAACTGTAAAGAACTTACTGTTTCCATCAGGATAAATTAAGAAGCCATTTAATGCCGCATTCAGATTTTCTTCTGCCGCTTCTTCAGTATTGATTGTAATAGGCATATCTCCAGCAAAGAATCGCAAAGGAACATAGTCATTCCAAACTCTTTCTGTTGCAAGATTCTGAATCTGTACAATCAATTCTACATCTTTATATGTAGATGCCAATGTTCCGTAAGAAACTTCAAGATTAATTGTTCTTGTTTGATTTGCTTTCATAGACTGAATTGTTATTTCATCCAACTTAAACTTTGAATCAACAACTTCAATAGTTACATTTGGATCAGTACAAGAAATAGAAGCTACAGCAGTTTCACTCTTAATGTTAGAAATATTTGTGATTGTAAGTTCCAAAGGATATTTTTTATAGTTGTTTCCATACATATATCCGCTAGTCTTAGATTCTTCTTTTACAGTACCAGTAATCTTTAATGAATATTCATCTTTCTTAACAAGAGGAATTGTACCCATCTTATCTCCATTGTTTTCAATTTTAAGACCTGGAACAACAATTAATGAATCTTCTGCTTCAATCTGAATTGTCTGAGTATCGCCCTGTACTGGAGCAATTAATGTAACCCATCCTTCGGTATCTGTTACACCTTCATCTGAATATGAAGAATAATTATCTGAGTGAGCATTAACTTTTAGACCAGATTTACCTTTAATACTAGAAGCGGCCGCTCTGTCAATTTCATCTTCAAAACCTACAACACGAACTTTATATTCAAGGTTAGCACCACCTTTTCTAAAGAATGGAATATCTATTTCATTTACGGAATCATACCAAATAAGAATCTTATCACTATTGTCTTTATCTTTTTTAAGTTCTCCAATTCCGTTAACAATGATACTAGAATCATTTGCAGATGTAATTTTTTGTTTTACACCATCCAAAGTTAAGCTTGTTTCATCAATAATATAAGATTTTCCGTTATCCATACGAACCCAAGTTCCCCAGAAGAACTGTGAACAAGTTACAGGAGGTGCGTCAACCTTTATTCGTACAGTATCAATAACAGCAGGAGATGAACTTAAATAAGCAGTAATAACAGCTTCACCAGGGGAAACAGCAGTAACTTCTCCAGATTCTGCATTAACTCTTGCTACATACACATCAGAAGATTTCCAATAAATTGTATTATCAACTCCGTTTGCTAAACCAGAAGCAGAAGCACTTAATGTTACTTTCTTTCCAGGTGTAAAGTCTGATTGAGGAATATCTGCTGTATTTGTAATTTTTACTGACCAATTAGAAGTATCATCTACAATAATCTTACAAGTATCTGAATATTTTCCATCATAGCTGGTAACTTTTACAGTAGCTTCACCTTTTTCTTTCGCAGTTACAAGTCCTCTGGTACTAAGTGTAATATAAGTAGTTCCGCTTGTTATAGACCATTTCAAACTTCTGTTATCGTAGTTATTTCTAGCTTTAAGTTGATATGTATCGCCTTTGAAAAGGGTAACTTCTTTTTCAGCCATCCAAACACCAACTTTTGGTACAACTTCTACATCGATAATTTCGGACATTGCATATCCTTTTACCTGCATTGTAACAAAAGTATTACCCGTTTTAACACCGTTAACCTTAAAACTTCCAGAAGTCTTAACTGTCATTTCGTCAGTTTCAACGGTGGCTACACTTTCATTATCAGAAGATAAAACAACATCACATTGTTCTTCTTCAGTGGAATAGTATTCTAAATCATAGAAAACTTCTCCAGTCTCACCTTCTTCAATTGTGATTTTACAATCTTCATAGCCATAACTATCCAAAGCATAAAGATACATCTCTTTTACTGGATTATCTAATTCTTTCAATAACCCCTTCCAAAAGTCAGGACATCCAGTTAAAAAGAGTGTTAGGAATATACAAAAAATAACACTAAAAATCGAATTGCGTTTTTTCATAATAAACTCCGTTATCAAATTTATTTCTCATTTCCAAGCAAATCGGCATTGACATAATGAATAACATTTTTGTTTTTATGTTTCAACATTAACAAGTAAGTACCTATTGTATTTGGAATTATAGTAATTGCTTCTGAATAATTTGTATAAGAGAGATTTTCCCATAAGAGGTTTCCTTTTGAATCATAGGCAACAACAAATGGGAGAGGTTCTTTTTCACCAGCAAAATCTTTTGCTGCTTTTCCACAAAGTATAACTTTATTTCCATAAAGGCAAACCTGTTCAAACCAGTTATAGTTTTTTGGTGCATTATACAAAATAGGTTCAACTTCAGAACCACTGTTTTTTATCATTGATTTTGTAACATAGAAGCCCTTTAATAATTTTCCAGAGTCCACATATTCTCCACAAGCAACATAGTTATTTCCATTTCCTTCTATTGTAAAAAACAAAGAACGGTCGCTGCTATAAACAAGTTCTTTTGTAGACAAATCTAATGAATATTTCCAGATTTCACCTTTATGAGAAAGAGTGTCGTATGTATCATCCCAATCTTTAAAACCACAAATATAAATATCAGTTCCATCACAATATGCTGATGTAAACATTTGATACTTGTCAACTGAATAATCGTTGTAATCAATAACATCGGTTAGTTCTTTAGTGTCTATATTATATTTTGCAATATCATATAAATAAAATTCATGACCATTCTGTTCAATAACAGTACCACCAACAATAATGATATTATTATTACATAAAAGCATTTTATTTTTTGACTGATCTAAATATGTAAAATCTGAAAAATACTTAGACCAATTTTTTGTCCATGTATTAAAGTTAAAATTAACAAGAACATAAAGCTCTATTTCAGTACCTTCTGGAGAAATACAAGAATTTTGAAGAAGCATAGTAAATGATCCATCTTCATGTTCAATAAAATCTACTACCTTTGAATAATTACATGTATATTCCTCTGGTGTAAATCCAGCACCAGTTGAATCTAAACATTCTCCATATTCATTTATTCTACGAACAGCAACTTTATCTATTTCTTTTTGAGAAGTACCAATAATAATAGTTTCTTTACCAGAAATTGAAGGATGCATAACTGGAGTAGAATAAACAGTATCAAAAACAGCTTCATCAAAAGACCAGATTTTTTTCTGTGTATCAATATTAAAAGGAGTAACGGATTTGAGGGAAATAATAGTTTCTCCTCTTAATTCTGTGTTAACTGCTAAGGTATAAATATTTCCAGCAACTACATCCTCATTATTTAATGGAATTAAGGTTTTTTTCGTATCTTTAACAACTGTAACTAATTCAATTCCATTTAAAGTTATTCCTGCTGACTCCCCTAAGACTGGTTTACTAATTTCATAAACTCCACAACCTCCATTAGGTGACAAATCTCTTACATTTGCACCAACAGGGATTAATGTGGTATTACCATTGTTCAAATGAATTGTAGAATTCGTATTATTTTCTATTAAAAAATATGCAGATGATGTTTCACAATTATATAATTCATCAATCTGAATATTAGTATTTTCATTTTCGTTAACTACAGCCGTTTTCCAGCCACTGGAAGACGCCTTTGACCAATATGGAAACTTTGCATTTCCAATATCTATTAGATATTCAAAATAAAAGACATCTCCCAAACTAGCATCAGAAGATTGTTGCAATTCTACTGTTTTTGTTCCTTTTGCAGACACAACACATAAAATGTCACCCACATACGGATTAAAAGTTTCATAAATATTTACATCAAAATCACTGTTATTTGTAAATGTTACAGTTCCATTCTTGGATGGAGGATTATTATTCTGATTACCAGAAGTATTCCCGTTATTATTACCAGAGTTATTTCCTGTTGAACTACCAGAATCACTTGGTGCCACAATACAAGAAATAAATAAAATACTTAATATTATAAGAACTAAAATATGATGTTTCATTTCCACCATCCTGTTTTTCCAATACAAAAAAAAGATAACTGCACAGTTTAACACTGTACAGTCATCTTTTTATAATTGTTATTTAATAATTAACTAACGACTATTCTTCATCAAAGTTAACTTCATCTTTAACGATTTCGCCGTTTAATGTTCGCCATTTACTTGGCATGTCATAAGCAGTATCACCTGTAACATCCAAGTAATACATGTAACCAGCTTGTAATGTCATAGAAGGGATTTCTTCTTTACCTACGGCTGTTGCAATATACCATCCTTCAATATTTGCAGTAGAAGAGAATGTTGTTGAACTTGTTGATCCCATAGGAACTTCAAATACTAAATCCTTTCCAGTATTAATATTCTTACCACCTGTTGAAGTAACTGATGCTTCTGCATTTGCACCCTTTTTAAGAGTAATACCAGACCTTTTGTTACCATTATGAATCATAATATAAGCAGCACTTGGTGTAGAATAATCTTTGAATGCATCTTTATCATACCATTCTTCAACATTGAATTCCTGAGAGTGATCTCCATTTTCTGCTAAACTGAATTGGAAGAACAATGGTTTTTCTTCGCCTTTAACAGTTTCTTTTGGGAAAACAGAAACAATTTCACCAGTCTTCTTCTGGAATTTTCTGAATACAGGGTAAATATAGTAATCATCATCCTGAAGATAAACTTTTGTCTGTACTGTACCAGCTCCAGCAAATGCAATTGATTCACCATAAAGACCTTTGTTTCTTAATTCTACATTCTTTTCTGTACCATTATTAAGAAGAATATAATAAGTACCACCCATACTTGCAGAAATTGAGTAGATGTTGTTAGAGTTTGAATCAGAATCAGCATTGTAATATGCGTAAACCATAGCAAATGGAGATTTTTCCAATTTTTTTAAGCTATTCTTGTTAGCAAGATAATCTTCTTCTGTTACAGCAAACAAAACAAAGTCCTGAGATTTTTCAAAAAAGTCTTTATTAAGCTTAAGACCTGTTGTTACACCCGCTCTGGCACCACTCAATAATGTAGCCTCACTAGGTGTATTGGCAAAAATAACAACATCCTTCATTGATTCATTTCTTACTTTTACAGAATATTCACCAGCTTTAGTATAGTTAGTGTAATCAATACCTGAACTAGAACCACTACCACTACCAGAACCACTTTCTCCACCTGCATTGATAATACAAGAAGAGAACATCATTGATGCAGCAAGTACAGCTGCTACCAAAGTTAATTTTCTTTTTAACATAAATTCCTCCTTATTGGATATGTTATCAATTTCAATATATTTAATTTTGTTTAGGATTACTATAGGACTCTTAATAAAACTGTTCTACTCTCTTTTCCTAACAAAACTAAAATCTTTTTTATATTACAACATGAACAAATAATCGTCAAATTACAACTCATGATTGTTCAGAATTAAAAACAATTTAATAACAAAAAATGATATCCTTGGTTACATAATATATAAAAATAATCTAAAAAAACTAAAAATTATGTAGGCAAGATTTTAAATATCTTTAAAACTACTACCCTTGTATTTCAATATAGTCATTTTTTGTTTTTATTGCAATTTTTTTTTATATTTTTTGATTGAATTTTAATCATTTTTTAGGATAAAACTCACTCTACTATTATTTACATACTTTGTTGCTCCAATTCTTTTATGAGTATCTGCTTTTCTATGTTCATTCTTTCGCAAACCCAGTCAACTGAAGCATTAAGTTCTTTTATCATCACAAGCGCATCTTCTAGTGATTTTTTCTGTTCGCCACGCAATAGTCCGCGTTCCATTCCATCTTGAAGGCCGTCTTCGTAAGCTTCTTCTTTTTTGACAGCTATATCCAGATCGTAATCATATTCGGCTGTTAGCATGTTGATGACCTCCGTAACTTTCCGCTCCAAATAGTCAGGAAGAAGTCCTTGTTTCCGAGCTTCGTTTATTGCATTCCGACAAGATTCTTCATCCTTAATATTGGCGTGGTTATATATATAGTTTATAAACTCACTATACTGTCTTATTTTATCACATTTTCGAACAATTGGTAAGTCTGGATTCTTGATGTTATAAACTTTTACTTTAAGTTCCAGTTCCGGTTCTCCACTTTTTTCCAAAAATGCTTCGGAAAGTTTTAGTTCCGTGTATTCTGGCAGATTTTTGCTACCATTGTAGAATACAAGAAACTCTGGAGTTGGGATTTTATAAAGTTTTTCCCGATACCGGATTTTCCCAGGTACTATAGATGTGTATATTCTTGAAACATATTCCAGAAAACGCAGTGGCATATTGCTGTTTATGGTGCTTTGGTGTTCAATCAATACAACCAGATGACCGTTCAATTCCATACCAATGTCATTACGGAAAGTTTTGTACATAGTATCGTCAATTTCTCTGATACGAAGTTCCGTATTTTCCAATGTATAAGCCGTATTATGCAGGGCGTTGTAGAGTTCCAGAAAGTTTCGTTTACCAACAATTTCATCTTTTCCAAAATAGTCGATAAACAGGGACGACTTAATTTCTCTATTCATAGCTTTTTATTACCTCATAAGAATATACACTTTAGTTTTCCAAAACAGGAAGATTTTGTAAAAAAAAATAAAAACTTGCGCCGGTATGGAAGGGAGCGTAGCTGCTGAGAGAAGCGAAGCCGTCCGTAGGTAAGCCCTGAAACACCGGAGAGTAGTTAAGATGAGCATTTCTTATGATGATTTTCATTTTCAAAAAGGCCTTTAGCCCAAATTATCATTCTATATTAGTTATAATTTACGATAGAAAGGATTTAGCATTACTATTCCCTTTTGACTATTTTTTTAGTATATTTTAAGTATGTTAGAAGTACAAAACTTAAACGCCGGTCTTGAAGGCGGAAAACAGATTCTTAATGACCTTAATATAAAAATTGGTGCTGGAGAAACTCATGTTCTTATGGGACCAAACGGCGCTGGAAAATCCTCTTTGGGTAACACTTTAATGGGAAATCCTGTATATAAGGTGAACGGTGGAAAAATTATCTTCAAAGAACAAGATATAACTGATGAGTCCACAGACAAGAGAGCTAAGCTTGGAATGTTTATGTCTTTTCAGGCTCCGTTAGAAGTACCTGGTATTTCGCTTGAAACTTTTATCCGTTCTGCAATCCAACAGAAAACTGGTGAACATGTAAAATTATTTCAGTTTCAGAAAGAATTAAAGGCTTGCATGGAACTTTTGAATATGAACCCTGATTATGCAAAGAGGGATTTAAATGTTGGTTTTTCTGGTGGTGAGCGCAAGAAGTCGGAGATTCTTCAACTTTTGATGTTAAAACCAGACTTTGCAATTCTTGATGAAACCGATTCTGGTCTTGATGTTGATGCTGTTCGTGTTGTTTCTAAAGGGATTGAAGAATATCAAAAACGAGTTGGTGGCTCTCTGCTGATTATTACCCACAATGCTAAGATTTTGGATAGCCTTAAGGTTGACAAAACTCACATTCTTGTAAAAGGCCATATTGTGCACACAGGCGATGGTTCTTTGGTAGAAAAAATTAACGCTGAAGGTTTTGAAAAATATATAAATAATTAATTTTATAAAATAAATGAGGGGAAAGCCTTCCCCTGGTTCGCAGCCCTGAACTTCGTTCACGCCTGCTCTCCACCCCTTCTAGCGGGACACATTCCCGCAACGCCTTTGAAGTAGTTTTTGTTTATAAATTATTTTTAGTTTTTATATTTATATTTTTATGGATTTTTTTTATGGAAGAAAAAACACAGATTGACGATATAAACCGCGATTTTTACGACTTTAGATACGAAGAAAATGAAAAAGATTTTTATCGTATTGAAAATGGTTTGACACCAGAAATTGTTGCAAAAATCAGTGAAGAAAAAGGCGATCCTCAATGGATGAAAGATTTTCGCCTTAAATCTCTTGAGATATACAACTCTCTAAAAGTACCAGAATGGGGACCTTGTTTTGACGAATTGAATATTTCTAATATCGCTACCTATGTCCGTCCAAAAACAGAGATGAGTGGCAAGTGGGAAGATGTTCCTCAAGACATAAAGGATACTTTTGAAAAACTTGGTATTCCAGAAGCAGAAAGAAAGTCGCTGGCTGGTGTTGGTGCCCAATATGATTCTGAATTGGTTTATCATAATGTTCAGGATGAAGTTGCAAAGCAAGGTGTTGTTTATATGGGCTTTGAAGAAGCTTTAAAGTCGGAAGAATGGGGACCGATGGTAAAGGAGTATTTTATGACTCTGATTACACCAAAGGACCACAAGTTTGCGGCACTTCATGGAGCGGTTTGGTCTGGTGGAAGTTTTGTTTATGTACCTAAAGGCGTTCATTTGAGTTTTCCTTTGCAGTCATATTTTAGATTGAACGCAAAAGGTGCAGGACAGTTTGAACATACACTTATTATTGTGGATGAAGATGCAGATTTACACTTTATTGAAGGTTGTTCTGCGCCAAAGTATAACGAAGCTAACTTACATGCGGGAGCTGTAGAACTTTTTGTAAAAAAAGGTGCCCATTTGCGATATTCTACTATAGAAAACTGGTCAAAAAACATGTACAACCTTAATACTAAACGAGCTAAGGTTGAAGAAAACGGCTCTATTGAGTGGGTTTCGGGCAGTTTTGGTTCCCACATTTCATATTTGTATCCTGAATCGGATTTGATTGGCCGTAACGCAAAATCTGAGTTTACTGGCATTACTTTTGCGGGAAATGGACAAAGTTTGGATACGGGTGCAAAAATGGTTCATCTTGCGCCTAATACAACCAGTCTGATTACAACAAAATCAATTTCTAAAGGTGGAGGCGAAAGTTTCTACCGTTCGGCAATTTATATTGGTAAAGAAGCAAAAGGTTCTAAAGCTTCGGTTTCTTGCCAGAGTTTAATGCTGGATTCTAAAAGTCGTTCGGATACAATTCCTGCTATGGAAATTTTAACGGATGACTGTGATGTTGGTCACGAAGCTAAAATTGGTCGCATTTCCAACGATGCTATTTTTTATTTGATGAGTCGTGGAATCAGTGAAGAAGAAGCCAGAAGTATGATTGTTTCAGGTTTTGCAAATCCGGTAAGCAAAGAATTACCTTTGGAATATGCGGTAGAAATGAACAATCTGATTCGTTTGGAAATGAAAGCTTCCTTATAAAAAGGAATAAGTCTGTTATTAGTCTATGGAGATTTCTATGGAAAAAAAATATACAATAAACGCTGCTCCTGCTCTTACCTGGAATTGGTTAAAATCGAATTGTGATACTATAACCACCGATAAGATTCTTACAGAGCTTACGCCAGAATATTCCGTTCTTCCAGAAGGTATATCTGTTCTTAATAATTCTAATAATTCTGCAGAAGCGCAAATAAATTGGGACAAAGACTTTGGCTCAGGCGTTTTTAATATTCCAGATAAAAAATATGGTGATTCTCCTAAAAGTGCTCAAAATGCCAGAATTACAACTGCAGCAAAAGAAACTAAGGATGATGTTACAAACCTTATTTCCAATACAATAAAATCTCCAATTATTTTTACTGTAAAGGGAACTGTTGAACAACCTTTTATTTTAAAATTAAACCAGGACACTGATGGCATTTCCGTTCAGAATATCCATATTTTGGAAAATAGTTCCGCTAACATCATTTTTGTTTATTCTGGAAATCCTGCTCTTCAATTAGTTCAGACAAGGATTTTTCTAGAAGAAAATGCAAAGGTTAAAATCTTCAAAATCCAGCTCCTTGGCAAAGATTCAGCACAGTTGGATGATACTCAATTTATTGCAAAAGATAACGCAGAAGCTGAGTTTGTTCAAATTGAATTGGGCGGGAAGCATGTTGATTCTGGTCTTCACACTTCATTGCTGGGTTACAAAGCTTCTTTTAATTCGAAAGTTGGTTATTTGTGCAAAGAAAATCAACAACTGGACATGAATCATATTGTATATCATTTTGGACAAAAAACTGAATGTGATATGCAGGTTAATGGAACTATTAAAGATGACGCTATAAAATCATACAGAGGAACTATTGATTTTAAAAACGGCTGCTGTGGATCTAAAGGAAACGAAATGGAGGAAACTCTTATTTTGTCTCCAAGGGCTGTAAATAAATCTTTGCCAGTTATTTTGTGTGACGAAGAAGATGTTGAAGGTGAACACGGAGCTACAATCGGTCGATTATCTTCGGACATTTTGTTCTATATGCAAAGTCGTGGTATTGATGAAAAACAAGCTGAAGAAATAATGTCAAAGGCAAAGATTCAAGCTATTTCGGATTTACTTCCAGAATCTGAGGCTTGTGAGAAAATCAAAGAAGAGATTTTATCTTTTTTAGGCAATTAAAATAACTTTTTATAGAGTGATATAATGGTAACAGATATTTCAAATAAATACAGAAAAGATTTTCCTTTTTTTAAGTCTATTGATGAACATAATTCAAAAGAGAATGATCATCTTATTTACCTTGATACTTCCGCTACTGCTCAAAGGCCCTATCTTGTTTTGGATGCAATGAGCCATTTTTATGCTACGGAAAATGCGAATCCTTTACGCGGACTTTATGACTTAAGCGAAAGAGCAACTATTGCCTATGAACATTCCCGGGATGAAACTGCCCGATTTATAAATGCAAAGGAATCTTGTGAGATTATTTTTACAAGAAATACCACTGAAAGCTTGAATCTTGTAGCTTATAGTTATGGGCTTTCTACTGTTAAAGCGGGAGATGAAATCTGTATTACCATTATGGAGCATCGTTCAAACATTGTTCCATGGCAGATGGTTTGTCGTCAGACTGGTGCAAAGCTTGTATTTCTAGAATGCGATAAAGCAACAGGAAAAATCTCTGATGAAGAAATCAATTCAAAAATTACAGAAAAAACAAAAATCGTTTCCTGCGCCCATATTAGCAATGTTTTGGGAGTAACAAACCCTATTAAAAAAATTGCTCAAAAAGCCCACTCTGTTGGAGCTGTTATGATTGTTGATGGCGCCCAATCTGCTCCTCATATCAAAATTGATGTCCAAGATTTAGATGCAGATTTTTTTGCTTTAAGTGGACATAAACTTTGTGGACCTATGGGAATTGGCGCATTATACGGTAAAAAAGAGTTTTTGGAAAAAATGCCACCATTTTTAACTGGCGGTGAAATGATTGAATATGTTACAAGAGATAATGCAACTTGGGCTGAATTACCTCATAAGTTTGAAGCGGGAACTGTTAGTGCTGCGGATGCGGTTGGAATGGCTGCGGCAATAAGATATTTAAACTCGGTTGGTTTTGAAAATATTGAAGCACAAGATGCTTTGTTAACCAAAAGACTTATGGATGGAATGAAAAAAATACCTCATATTCATTTTGTGGGAACTGATATTCCAGAAGACAGAACAGGAATTGTCACATTCACACTTGATGGTGTTCACCCTCATGATATTGCGACCCTTTTAAGCGATGAACGGATTGCCATTCGTGCGGGACATCATTGCGCTCAACCACTTGGTCAATTTATGGGTGTACAATCCAGTGCTCGTGCCAGTTTATATTTTTACAACACTGTAGAAGAAATTGATATTTTCCTCGAAAAACTTGCAAAACTTCGTGAATGGAGCGGATACAAGGATTAAAATATCTGTAAGGAAAAAACATGGATACTAAAGAATTATATCGTGAAATTTTAAATGAACATAACATCAATCCTACACACAAGCAGGATATGAATGAAGCTACTTTTTGTATGGATGGAGTTAATCCAAGTTGTGGAGACCAGATTACTCTTAAAATGAAGCTTAATGATGATGGCATTATTGAAAATGTTAGTTTTATTGGTTCTGGCTGTGCAATTAGTCAGGCATCGGCAGATATGATGGCAGATTTACTTATTGGTAAAACCAAAGAACAAGCTCTTTCTTTAGCAGATATTTTTGACCGTATGATAAAAGAAGAAGTATCGGAAGAAGAACTGGAACAACTTGATGAAGCTGCTGCCCTTCAAGATATTTCCCATATGCCAGCCCGAGTAAAATGTGCAATGTTAGGTTGGCGCACAATGAAACAAATGCTTGGTATTGAAACAAATTAATCTTTGTGGTATATTATTCCTATCGGCGCTTTAGCTCAGCTGGATAGAGCAACTGCCTTCTAAGCAGTAGGTCGACAGTTCGATTCTGCCAAGCGTCAAAAAGGCTATCAATATTTTATTGATAGCCTTTTTCTTTTTTTCAATACAAATTATTTCTCGCAAGTTCAACCATTTTGCTCGAGATTTATCACTTATTTTAGATTTTCATAACATTATTCTAGTTATCTATATCAGAAGAATTGATTTTTACACAGCCTAAATATTCTGGGCAGCTATAAGTGTAAGTATAATCTGCATTCAATTTTACATTAACTGCAAATAAAACCACATACCAGTCACTTTCATTGTCATCAGAAGAAGTAGAAGTAGAATAGCCTAAATCTTCATCACCTTCTTGAGGGATTCTTGTATTTTCACCTTCGGAAACTCGTCCGAAATTAAAATTGTAGCCCTGTGTTCCAGATCTAATAGGCTTACCACCAACTTTATCATCACCAATTAACATAGATGCAGAATATTCTTCAGAATATTGATAGTCTGTAAGTCGTATTTTTACCTTTTGACCGCTTCCATTTCTGTGAGGAATAATCGGAGATTCATTATAATCTTCAATTTTTAATAATTGATAAGAATAACTTTTAAGTTTATCATAAGCTTGGGCTTTATAATCATCATTGCTGCTGTAATTCGAAATATTTCCACTTTCGGAAGACATCAAGGAATAAGTGTTATAGATTTTATAGTAAACTTCTGTACCAGTGGAATCATTATTTGGATTAGTGTCAAAAGAAAAATAATTATCTGTAAAGTCGTTTGAGTCGTAATAAGCGGTATGAGTTCTTACAGGCGGGTTAATTACAATATAAACATCCAAACCGCAACTTAAGGTTAAAAAAGAAAAACATTGTACAAGTAAAAAAATTGTAAAGAAATACCATTTTTTTTTGCACAATGCTTTTTTCATTTTATTTCGTACCTTTATAATTTTGTAAAATTAGTAGATTATTTAGCAATCCACCTTTTATACAAAAACCAGAAAATTATTCTGCTTTAAGTTTACCCTGAACTGTAAGATCGATGATTCTTGTTTTTGCCAATTTTGCCCAATTATCATCTGGATCAGTATCATTTAATTCAGTATAGGTCTTAACTGCATCATCATATTTACCAAGAGATTCAAGGACGCGTCCATAACTGAACATAGCATGTGTTTTGAAAATAAAATCTTCTGACTGAGAGGCAAGTTTATAAGCATCTGCAGCTTCTTCATTTTTGTTTAATTGTTCAAGACAAACACCTTTGTTATAATTTGCCAATGGAGCGGTATAAGCTTTTTTATCTTTTGCTGCTACAGTTGTCCAATAATCAACAGCAGATGCATAATCTTTTTTCTGATAAGAAAGTTCTGCGGCAAGCATATTTGCTCTAACACCACTTACTCCACCCTTCTTTGTATAAGGAAGCAATTTTTCGATAATTTCGTTTCTTCTTGCATCTAATTCAGAATCTTCCAATGAAACTGAATTATTTACCAATTCATAAGTTAAAGCATCAATAGCGGCAAGATTTTTTTCCTTTGTTTTTGTGCCAACAACAGATACACAAATAACAACAATTACAGCTGCTACTAAAGCAATGAACAATCCAATAATCAATTTTCTATTTTTTTCAAGAAAATCATTTAATTTTGAACTGGCTGTTTCTTTTTCAATTTTTTCTGACATATATATAACCTCAATTTATTTCTTACGAATATCTAATTCGTTTATTAACCTTATTACATAGGTTCGTTGAATACCTAATACTTTTGCAGCTTTTGTTTGATTCCAATTATTTTCTTCCAGAATCTTTGTGACATAGTTCTTTTTAAAAACATCTAAAGCCGCTTTTAATGTTTTATCTTCAATTTTATTTTCTTTTCCATCTTCCAGTAAAGATATATTTGAAGATAAAATATTTTCTGTTTGAACATTTAATTTTAGGATTAAATCCTGAGATTGAATGTAATCTCCTTTTCCTAAAAGAAATGCTCTTTCAATAGCATTTTTCAATTCTGCTACATTTCCAGGCCAACAATAATTGTACAATTGTTTGATTGCCTCTTCTGAAAAACCCTTAATACTATTTGTACCCTTTAGATTATAAAATCTCAGAAAATATTCTGCAAGAGCAATTAAATCTTCCGTATGCTGCCTTAAGGGAAGCAGATTTACGGGAATTGTACTTATTAAAAAATACAAATCTTTTGAAAAACCGATTTCATCTAATATTCCTTCCAGATTCTTTGTAGAAGAAAAAATAAATCGGACTTTCAAGTTCATTTCGTTTAGTTTTTTGAGCAACTCATAGAAAAAATCCTGTTCTTCACGTGTTAGTTTTTCTATATTGCTAATGTATATGGTTTTGGATGTATTTATTTCTGATGAAGTTTGATCTGCGTCTTTAATAAAATTATTGATTTTATTGAACAAGACCTCTGCTCTATTGATAAAAAGATTAGAATTGATTTCTAGAAAATCTTTTGGCTGATTTCCACCTTCCAAGTGAACTACTCGTGCAAAAAAACTTTTTCCTGTACCCTTTTCACCCATAACCAGAACACAAGCCGTATTTTTACAAATTGTTGCAATAATCGACTTTAATCCGATTACATATTTACTGGTCCCGACAAAAGCCTCTTTACTATATTTTTCAATACTTTTTATCAACTGACTTCAATAATTCCTAAACCATTGTTTCTAAAAAAACGCATTGCAGTCTTATTGCTAAAACATACAATGCGTTTTATTTCAAGAAAATTATAAATTAGTCTTCTTTATTTGCTTTAAGTATGTTGCGTAATGTATATGCATCATCATCATCATTTGCTGTAGACATATACTGTGAAATTTCATCACGCTGCTGTTTGCGTTTGTATTCGCGAACAGAGAATGCAACTTTACCTTTTTCAGTGTTTACATCAACAACATAAACATTGATTTTATCGCCAACCTTGTATTTTGTTACAGCTTCTTCATAAGGAACATCCTTTTCGTCGCTGAGATTCATTTTATTTACAAGGCCTTCGATTCCATTTGGAGCTTTTACAAAAACACCAAAGTCAGTAATAGAAGTAATTTCACCTTCTAATGTTGAACCAACTTTATATTCTGCTGCAAATGCCTTCCATGGATCTTCAGTAAGCTGTTTAATTCCAACTTTGATTTTGCGAGCTTCTGCATCACAATCAATTACAACAACTTCAACTTCCTGATCAACAGCAAGTTCACTACCTGGATGCTTAACTTTCTTTACCCAAGAAATATCATCTGCGTGGAGGAAGCCATCAATACCTTCTTCCAAATTAACAAATACACCAGAACTACCGATTTTAACAACTTTACCAGTAACTTTTGTTCCAACTGCATATTTATCTGCGATTGAATCCCAAGGATTGTCTGTTGTCTGTTTAAGACCAAGTGAAACACGACCAGCCTGAATGTCATATCCAAGAATCATTGCTTCAACTTCCTGTCCCAACTGAACCATATCACCAGGTTTATTTACTTTCTTTGTCCAAGAGAATTCGCTGATATGAACGAGACCTTCAATTCCTTTTTCAAGTTCAACGAATGCACCAAAGTCTGTAAGTTTTGTAACCTTACCTTTTACAACATCATTAACATGATATTTTTCTTCAAAATGTACCCAAGGATCTTCTGAGAAATGTTTCAATGAAAGATTAATTCTCTTTTCTGCTGGATCAAGACGAATTACCTTTAATTCAATTTCCTGTCCTTTCTTTACGAAATCCTTTGGACGAGCTACATGACCCCAGCTCATATCATTGATGTGGAGAAGACCGTCAAATCCGCCCAAATCAATAAATGCACCAAAGCTTGTAAAACTCTTTACAGAACCCTTTACTGAATCACCAATTGCAGTATTGTTGAAGAATGCATCTCTCTTTTCGTTGATTTCTTCTTCAATGTACTTGCGACGGTTAACAACAGGATTAAGTTTAGTATCTGAATAAAGACGATCAATGTAGAACTTAGATTTTACACCGAGTAATGCTTCAGGATTCTCAACCTTTTCGCTGTCAGCCTGACTGATTGGCAAGAAAGCCATACGATCGATACCAAGATCAACCTCATAACCGCTCTTAACAACTTTAGAAATAACACCATCAACAGGAGTCTTTTCTTTCCATGCCTGCTGGATTTCTTTCAAATAGCGTTTTGAATCAGCCTTTTTCTTAGATAGCACAGGACCACTTGAATTGTGACCTGTCAACAATGCCTGAACCTTATCCCCTTCTTTCGGCAGTCCATCAACTGCGAACTCCTCTACAGGGATTAAACCCTCTGATTTGTCTCCAACATCAACATAAACATAATCATTTGTGATCTGAACAACAATTCCTTCAACCAACTGACCAGCCTGTGGTGCGTTAAAATCCTTCAGAGATTCCTCTAATTGTGTCTGGAAATCGCCCTTGGAGTTCTGAGCTTCTTCCTTTTCCACTTCCATTTCGTCCATCTTAAACCCTTAATTTATGAAATTTGTTTTATTATTATCTCACAAACATTATCTATCGTCAAGTTAGAAGTATCAATATATAATGCATCTGAGGCAATTTTTAAAGAACCTTCTTTTTTATTTTTATCCATTTCATCGCGTTTTTCAATAGCAGCTTGAATTTCTTCAAGAGTCATATCACTCACACCCTGATCAAAGCGTCTTTTTGCTCTTACAGCTGCGGTGGCATCAAGATAAAACTTATATTCTGCCATTGGAAAAACTACGGTTGTCATATCACGGCCTTCACAAACAATACTTAAAGATTTTGTAATCTCCCGCATTAAATCATTAACAAGATGTCTGATTTCAACAATTGCAGAAACCTGAGATGCATTTGCTGTTACGCAATCGTCATGAAGATGTTCTGTAACATCCTTTCCATTTAAAATAAAATGACTCTCTTTTGTGTATTCAATCTTTTGTTTTTTGCAGAAATCAATTGTGGCGGCTTCATCGGAATAATCAATATTGTTTTCCAAAATCGCCAGGGTTAATGTTCTATAAAATCCACCACTATTTAAAAAAGTGATGTTTAATTTGTCTGCGATTATTGAAGCGACCGTACTTTTTCCAGTTCCTGCTGGGCCATCAATTGCTATAATCATATATTATCTCCTGATATTAACTTGTTGCAAAGGAAGAACCTGTTCAGTGACAAGTCGCTTCATTTCTCTGCAGTTTTTAATTATACACCCTTACTGTTGGCAAAGAGCCAGCAATTCTTCTACTTCCGATTGAGTTAAATCACGGGAATCTCCAGGCTTAAGAGCATCAAGATTTACACTTCCAATTCGTACGCGAACAAGAGATTTTGTACCCATTTTCTGATCTTCCAACACTGTTCGGATTTCTCGATTTTTACCTTCGATTAAAACAACCTTCAGTTTTCTTGGTTTTAAAATTTGACAAGTTTTGCATTTATAAAAAGTTCCATCCACACGAATGCCACGCTGAAACTTCTCCGGAAAATCTTCTGGAATATTTTGACTGGTTTCAATGATGTATTCTTTTTCCAACTGGCTGGAAGGATGAGAGAGTTTGGCGGCAAAGTCACCATCATTTGTAAAAATAATCATACCTTTGCTGTACATGTCAAGGCGACCAACATTGTATAATCGTTCACTATATTTTGGTTTTAGCAAATCTGCGGCAACCTGGCGATCTTTTTCATCAGCGAGGGAACATACATAACCAGCTGGCTTATTCAACAAAACATAACGTTTTTTTTCTTCAAGGAAAATCTTTTTGCCATCCACAGTCACTTCATCTGAAGAAGAAACCTTTGTTCCAAGCTCTGTTACAACTTGGCCATTAACACAAACATGCCCTTCCAGAATAATTTTTTCGGAAGCACGACGACTGGCGACTCCACAATGGGCTAAATAAACCTGAAGACGCATCAGTTCTTTTTCCGATGATGGATTGTTTTCCAATGGATTATTCTTCAATGAGTTGTTTTCCAGCGGATTGTTTTTTGCGGTAGACTTTTCATTTTTTTTGTGATTATTATCGTGCAAGTTCAAAACGCTCCTCTTCATCTTCGTCAAGTCTTGGTAATTCAGCAATACTGTTTAATTTGAAAAGCTTCAAGAACTCTTTTGAAGTTCCAAAAAGAGTTGGACGGCCAGGAGCTTCTTTTCTTCCAACTTCTTTAATAAGATTGCGCTCAATCAGCAGACGAATCATATTATCAACACCGACTCCTCGAATAGATTCAATTTCAGCTCTGGTAATAGGTTGTTTATAAGCAATAATGGCAAGAGTTTCCATGGCTGATTTTGAAAGTCTACCCTCTTTCTTCGCGCCATAGATTTCTTTTAACACTGACCAATATTCTTTTTTAGGAGTTAGACACCATCCGCCAGTAATCATGGAAAGTTCAATTCCACTATTATCGGCTTCGTATTTTTCTTTTAGATTATCAAGACAACGCTCTACAACTTCTTCAGAAAGTTGTGCTCTATTAGAAATAACTTTTGTAGTAACAGGCTCACTTTCCAAAAACAAAACGGTTTCAACAAGGGCCGTTTCTCTATTAAATTCCATTTTTAATTCCTTTTAATTTGAGGTCAAATCTTCTTCTGTAGGGAGATATGTGTCGGGTTCTTCACGAGCACAGATTTTTATATCACCAAAAAGTCTGCTTTGTAAAATCGTAATCATTTTAAATTTAACAGCCTCAAGAATAGCCATAAAAGCACACACAACATCCATTTCGTTTCCAGGCCGTGTGAGCAAATCGGTAAACATACATTCTTTTTTATCTTCAAGAAGTTCGTTCATCAAAGTGATTTTTTCATTGACGGAGATTTCTTCATACATATTCAAAATCTTTTCATTGGAATACTGTCCCATCATAGATTTGAATATTGATTGAAGCTGTTGCAAAAGCTCCCAAGTATCAACCTCTTCCCACATATCTTCCGCTTCTTCAAAAGGAAGAACTCGCTGAATTTTCTTTCTCTCAAAGTTCCATTCAGAATCATCTTCCTGTTCATCCATCAGGGCAGACAATTTCTTGAACTTCTGATACTCAATAAGCTTATCTACCAACTCCTGTCGTGGATCTTCATCATCTTCGCTGTCATAAGAAAACTCTACAGGTAAAAGCATTCGACTTTTTATGTAAATCAATTTCGCCGCCCAACTGTAAAATTCCGACAAATCGCCTAAATCAGTTTGAACCGCATAATCAAGATACTCCAAATATTGTTCTGTTATCTGGGCAATAGGAATGTCATAGATATTTACCTTACTCTCACGAATTAAAGCCCAAAGCAAATCAAGGGGGCCTTCAAATTCACCTACTCTATAGGCATGCTTTTCTTTTGTTGCAACAGCAGTATCAGAACCCGATTCAAATTCTCTCTTTTCAGTCATTTTTTGATTCCACCTGTCTCGAAAATAATTTTTCCTTGGAACATATCTTTTCCACCCGATTTTCATCACTTGTTAAATCAAGCAGTGCAAGATATTCTTCATACATTTTTATTTCAGTATTTATTTTGTTACTTTTTTCGATTTCCTTGAACTTATCGACATATTCCAAGTCATTCTTAACATCGGCAGAATTTTTTAAAACCTCAAGAGCGGGTATTAAAACAAAAGCTCTTTCTTTTATTCGTGGGTGGGGAATTTGCAAAACATCAGTATTTATCACCAAATCGTCAAACAACTCAATATCAATATCAACAGAACGAGGCCCAAATCTAATTTCCTCCGATCTATTTCTTCCATATTTTGCTTCAATCTGGTGAATTTTCTCCAATAATTGGAAAGGGGACAAATCATCACTTACAAAACCAAGGACAACCATATTGTAAAAATCCTGCTGATCTTTTACATACATTGCCCTGGTTCTATAGAGTGAAGAATAAACGGGATTTTTAAAAAAGGAGGCTAAATCAAAACAAACCATCTTCAAAATAACTTCAGATGACATACCTTGAAAACTTTTATTCGACCCTAAACCAAGCAATACCCGTTTCATAATTTAAGTCCTAAGACAAAAAACTAACACTTCGAAAGCACTAGAACAAACCACCTTCAGATTCAAGCAATGAATCAGCAGCACCTACAGCCTCACCATCCTTTTTTGAACCAGAAGATTTTTTTGTTTTTTCCTTCGTTGCAGTTTCTTCCGCCTTATTTTTCAACACTTGGCCAGGAAAAACTTCCGAACGAATTCTCTCTTCAATTTTAGCAGCCAGTTCAGGATTTTGCTCAATATAATTCACAGCATTTTCCTTACCCTGTCCAATTTTTTCATCGCCCATTGTATACCAAGCTCCGCGTTTATCCACAATTTCATGTTTTACCGCAGAATCCAACAAACTAGCCGAAGCAGAAATACCTTTACCAAAATAAATATCCAATTCGCACTTTCTAAATGGAGGAGCCACTTTATTTTTCACAACCTTAACTCTAACACGGTTACCAAGAGCATCCTCATCCCCTTTTCCATCAATTGTTTCAGTTCTACGAATTTCCAATCGAACAGAAGAATAGAATTTCAATGCCTGGCCACCCGTAGTTGTTTCAGGATTTCCAAACATAACACCAATTTTCATACGAATCTGGTTAATAAAAATAACAATACAATTAGATTTACCAATAATCGCAGTTAATTTTCTCAAGGCCTGACTCATCAATCGAGCCTGCATACCCATTACAGAGTCGCCCATTTCACCTTCAATTTCTTTCTCCGGTGTCAAAGCCGCAACAGAGTCTACAACTACAATATCAACCGCACCACTGCGAACAAGATTTTCCGTAATTTCCAAAGCCTGCTCACCAGTATCTGGCTGAGAAACCCAAAGTTCATCAATGTTAACACCCAAATTTTTCGCATAAACAGGATCCAACGCATGTTCAGCATCCACAAAAGCCGCCACACCACCTAACTTCTGAGATTCCGCAATCGCATGTAAAGCAAGAGTTGTTTTTCCAGAACTTTCCGGACCATACATCTCAATTACACGACCTTTCGGATAACCACCAATTCCCAAAGCTTCATCAAGCAAAATAGAACCAGAAGGGATTACCTCAATACCAGCCGCATCAGCCTTATCGCCCAGCTTCATCAAAGCGCCTTGTCCAAACTGCTTCTCAATCTGAAGACGAGCCGCCTCCAGAGCCTTCATTTTTTCCGAAGTATCCATCGGTTTTGAATTTGTATTTGTCATTTAGCCACCTTCCTCCCTATATATAAATATGGCTTTAAATTTCTAAATCGGACCATTTTTGAAAAAAATTTTTATTTTTTTTTATTTTTCTGGGTCGCAGTTAATTTTACAATAAAAACACCCATTTCCACAAAAGGTTTCATCATTGGTAAAACGGTGTTCCGCGGCTTACCTACGGACGGTACTCCACTTCGTTCCGTACTGGCTTCGCCACCGCTCCATACCGGCTCCAGACATTCACCCTACTCGATTAAAAATCCATCATGCACTTTTTGATAAACTGCCCGTCCCTTCAAGAAAATTTTTCTATCATCCTGCCGCAAAGATAATTTTCCAAGGATTTTCACTGGTTGGTCAGGTGCAATATTTGGAGCCGCATCAAAACGAACAGAAACAATTCCTTCCACCAACTCACCAGTTTCATAACCAACCAGCAGCTGACAAGAATAAGACCCATCCGGATTCAAAACTGCATTGGAAATCTTTCCACCCCAAGCAACCCAGCAATCCATATACAAAGCAGGTTCTGCTTCCACAGTTAAATAATCAGGATTATCAGACAAAGTATCAAAAGTAGGATCTTCCAGATAAGACATTAAAACCTGTGCTTTCTGTTTTATTGCCACCGATGCATTAGAGTTCAAAATCCTGTTTATTTCAACCTGAGCCGCATTATCCCGCTTAGACTGGAAATAATTCAATGCATTGGCATAAGCTTCAGAAATCTGTTTATCAGTAAGAATATATCCATAACTTTGCCCAGACATATCCTTTTCATGAAGATTATTCTTATCTTCCGCAGACAAAACCAGTTGACCAATTTCGCCCCGCACAGAAGACTCAACCGCATTTTTCCGAGACAACATAGCAAATACAAGAGAACATCCCACCACACAGGCAACCAGCGGAATAATAATACCAGCTACCACATCAGGATTAGCTCCCAACGGAGGATAAAACTGTTCAATTCTTCCCGTATCAACCCACCGACAAATTGTATCATAATCACCACGAGTTCTAATAAACTCAATAGCATCTTTAGCGGTTCTATTAGCGGGATCATTTCCCCTTATTTCCATATAATACTGCAAAGCCCGTTCCGTATCACCACGACGCAAAAAAATAGCAGCCTGCCCCAATAAAAGGCGAGTATCAACAAGTTTAATGTTTCTAGCCTTCTGAAAATAGCTTACGGAAGAACCAATATCGCCTACATAAAGACAAGCCGTTCCCAACATCAGATAATATTCAAAATTATCATCATAGGTTTCAGAACGACCTTCCAGCATTTTTATAGCAGTAGCAAACTTTCTTTTCCGCATGAACTTCCATGCAATTGTTAAAACATCCTGAGCCATTTATTACATCCGCAACGCTTCAAGAATAGCATCCAGTTCTGCATTCAAACGAAGCAATTCCTCTCTATTTACAGTACTATCATTTTCTTCCAAAGTGCTAATTCTATCAAGGATTTTTTGAATATAATCACTGGTAAGCTGTTCCTGACTCAAACCTGTGAACTCAGAATAATCTTTATCCATTTCGTATTCAGCCTGAACGCCCACATTAGAAACCGAAAAATCAAAATCACCAAAAATCAGTTCATCTCCAGCAGGCTTATTTTCCCCCAAAGCAAAAGCAAGATATATTACTTCAGAAGTTTGTTCTCCAGGTCCCAATCGTCTCTTTGGCCATGTAACATTAACCGCAGAATCACTGTAAGACAAAATTGTGTCGAAAGTTCTAAAAGAAAGTAAATCTGGCTCCCAGTTCTGAACATTCAATGTAGAATAATTGGCAAGTGCAACCAGTTCTGGTGGAGTAATATCAGCTCCATCAAAGAAAATCTGCATAGAAGCTTTATCATTTTTTGAAAAAATAAACCGATTATCAGAAAAATCCCGCAGCAAAACTTCATTTTTTACAGGCTCTCCTTCTTCCGTATAAAAATGATATTTATCAGTTTCTCCAAGAATTGTATCCAAAACCAGTTTCAAGGCAAAATCAGATTTTTTAATCCCCATATTTGTAACAGTTGCAGTTAATTTTACCACATCAACATTGCTGTCCATAGTAGACTGATAACATCGGAAGTTTACAATTACATCTGCCACATTTTCTATACGATATCCCACATTCATTTCATCGCCGTTTTTCCAGCTGGATGTTTTTACATTGGTATCATCATTCAATTTAATAATTTTATTTCCAGTTTTCAAACTGTAGCCGCTAGTCATAGATTCATTGGCAGTGGATATAACTGGAATTGATTTATTTTTATAATCATCGTAAACAGACAAAGAAAAATTACCAAGACTAGATTTTGATTTCATATGAACAGAACCAAAAATCATATCCACAGAACGATTCTTAAAGCTAGGTGCAACCCAACCAGAAACTCCAATCTGTTCCGGCTCACCATTTTTAGCTTTTTTCTTAGATTTTCCCTGTTTATTCAGCTCTTTTTCCGCTTTTTCCTGAGCCTTAATTTCTTTTTTCAATTCCTTTGCAGATTTTGATTTAGATTTTACAGAAGAATCAGCTTCATCATTTTTTTCACCTTCATCTGCATCCAGATTTTCACCAAACTCCAGTACAGCAGAGTCTTCTTCTACAACATTTTCATCAGAATCAACAGATTTTTCCACCGTTTTAGAAGCACAGGAAAGCGAACAAAAACACACCAAAGAGACAGAAGCAATAAAAGCAGCAAGAGTTTTTCTTTTTATCATAAACACAAAATCTCCCTTTTATTTCAATAACATTTCAAATAGTGCCCACTCTCTGGAGAGAATAGAACCGTCAAAAGCTCAAGTTTAGTTTTTCTGTTTTTCATCAAGCAGCTGCTGCAGCAAAAATGCCTTTGCCTTTAACAACCTGATAGAATCATAAGTATCTTCAAGATCCATAGAAGAAGCAAAGTCTGTTCCATAGGATTCTGGAATATTTTCTATAATATTTGTATCCACATCAGATTTCAGTCCCTTCTTTGCATTTTTATCATCTTCAGCTAAAACGGATGTATCTTTCTGATTTTTATAAGCCCCGGAATCATTGTCTAATCCAAGCAAATCCTTAGAATCCATTTTTACAACAGAATCTTTGTCTTCAGCTATTTTTATGGAAGAATCAACCAGAACTTCGGTAGAACCAGGCGTAACAGGTTTTATATCCTGAGAATCAAGCACTACAGCCACATTTTCAGCCATCAAAAGCTGTTCCTGTTTTAATTCTGTAATCTGCTGTTGAAGAAGTTTAATCTGCTCTTCCAAATCTTTATTCCGTTGTTGAGCATCCACCAGTCTTTGTCTTGTAGTATTAATTGCCTCTGAATTATACAACCGAAGCTGTTTTTCATAATCTTCTTTTGCAGAAAGATACTCTTCTCCAGTCTGCTTTAAAAGATACAGAAGCTTTTCTTCCCTAGAATGCTGTGCAATACTTTCTATTCTAAACTGACTGGCAGCAATCTTTTCACTTTCTGGATACTGAGTAACAATTCGTTTATAAATAGCTTCGGCTTCTTCGTACTTGTAATCGTTAAAAAGACATTCTGCAATATAAAATAATGCAGAAGAATATAAACCATCTTCATCAGCTTCATTGTTCACCTGATACTGATGACAAAAATCGCTTAAAACCACAATGGATTTTTCATATTCTCCCAATGAATACAAAAGTTTTCCCTTCATATATTTAATTCTAGGAACATAAATGGAAGAAGAAAAGTTCTTTAAAAAGAAATCACATTCACCAAGGGCAGTTTTATTTTCTTCCGCAGAGATTTCTGCCGCAATAAGCATATAGTAAGTATCTGCATTGTTATTTTCCGGGTAAGAAGCCGCTTTTTTCAACAAAAATACAGCAGAACTCCACTCGCCCCTCGAAAATGCCTTACAGCCTTCAAGATAAGCCGCCATAGCAGATTCACTGGCAAAAACCGTGCTCAGAGAAACAAATAAAATTAAAAATAAAGTAAATATTCTTTTGCCTTTTAACATTAAAAATCCTAATTCTGAATATTTTCTGATGAGGAAACCGGCCATTTTAAGCTTCCATTAAAGAAAGATGAACCAGAAACCACAACATCAACACCTGAATCGAGAACAGCTTGAACAGTTTCAGGATTTACACCTCCATCCACCGAAATCAGATAATTATACCCTTTTGCTTCACGGATTTTTTTAAGTTCCATAACCTTCTGCAAACAAGACGGAATAATTTTCTGACCGCCCCAACCAGGATTTACAGTCATTACTAATATAATATCGGCAGATTCCAGGATTTCCGATAATACAGAAACAGGAGTTCCAGGACAAATTGCAACTCCCGCTTTTTTTCCACATTCATGAATCATCTGGATAAGGCGATGGGAATGAGCAGTGGCTTCGTAATGAAAAGTAATCCAATCTGCTCCAGCTTTTGCAAAAGATTCAATCTGATTCTCCGGATTTTCGACCATCAGATGAACATCAAAAGGAAGCTTTGTCAATTTTCTTATTGAGCGAACCACAGGCTGACCATAAGTTATTTCAGGAACAAACTGACCATCCATAACATCAATATGCACAACCGAACCATTATTTTTTTCAATCTGTTCCATAGCTTTATCCAAACCGGAAAAATCAGCCGACAACAGAGAAGGTGCTAATACAGGATATTTCATAATTTCTTATATTAACAGATATTTTACAGGGAAACAAGTTGAAGAAAAATGAGGAATTGAAAA
>JAKSTL010000028.1 GCA_024402595.1 Treponema sp.
CATGACTGAACTGCCATGTTAATACCACCATAAGGCATAAATGCACGTTTCAAAGGTTTATCAGTCTGAAGACCAACAACCTGTTCCAAATCTTTTCCTTCTGGGCAGATATAACCAGCTTCGTGAGCTGTAAGACTTGTTACAACATCTGTATCCATATCAAGAACACCAGTTCTTTCCTTTCCATCTTTACCGATAGAAACTTTGTTGTGTTCTTCCTTCTGGAGTTTCTGAAGTTCATCGAACAATTTTTTTGTTGCAGCAGTTGGGCCAGCTAAAAATGATTCATCTCCATCGTATGGAGTATAGTTAGCCTGAATAAAGTCGCGAACATTAATTTCGCTAGTCCATGAACCTTTAGGATTAAATCCTTCCCATTCTGGTCTTAAAGTCATATATTTTACCTCTATTTTACCGAAATCCTTTTACAGATTCCAATTTATAAAATTTTATAACCCGCTTAAAGCGCAAAATAATAATAATGCATTCTTAACACTAATTCAAGTTTTTAAGCAAACTTATAAAAATTAAATTCCCACATTCCAATATCCACCGTATCAAAAATAATTAAAATCTGTTAAAATCTTTTCTATGAGTGATACAATGAACAACACAACCCTAGATTCAGAAACTACTAAATCTACTAATAATAAAACAGTCTATATATTGGATAGTTACGGCTTAATCTACAGATGCTATTTTGCCTTTATTTCCCGACCGTTGACCAATTCAAAAGGAGAAAATGTCTCTGCCCTATTTGGTTTTTTCAGAAATCTCCATTGGATTTTGCAGCACTATAAACCAAACTATCTTTTTGCCGCAATGGACTCCACAACAAAAACCTTCCGCCACGAAAAATATCCGGAATATAAAGCCACAAGAAACAAAACCCCAGACGATTTACACGCCCAGATTCCATGGATTTGCGATATTTTAAAAGCCCTTGGCGTTCCAGTTCTACAATGCGATGGTTACGAAGCAGACGATATCATTGCTACCGTAGCAGAGCTTTGCGAAAAAGAAGGCCGTCCTTGTAAAATCCTCAGCGGCGACAAAGATTTAATGCAGCTTGTAACAGAAAACACCCAGATTCTCAAACCTGAACCAGGAGCCAATACCTGGAAAATTACAGGCATAGACGGTGTAAAAGCAGAATGGGGCGTAGAACCTTCTCAACTTCTAGATTTATTATCCCTTTACGGAGATTCCGCAGATAATATTCCAGGTGTAAAAGGCATTGGAGTAAAAACCGCTTCAAAACTTCTAACAGACTACCAAGATCTCGACGGCATTTACGCCCATATCGACGAACTAAAAGGCGCCGTTCAAAAAAAACTTATAGAAGGCAAAGATTCCGCTTACATGAGCCAAGATTTAGTCCGTCTATTCAATCAAGTGCCTTGCCCAGAAATCAAAGAGTCCATAGCCGCAGAACCTTACACCTTTAATTACAAAGCCGCTGCCGACTTATTATCATCTTTTGGTACACCAAGCGTTGCAAAATCCTATGCAGAATTATCCTTAGCAGGAGGGGCGCCTGCCCCTGACTCCAGCCTGGTAAACCAGTCTTCCGTCACCCCCTCTAGCGGGGACACCCCGCAACGCCCCGCAGCCCCATCAGAATCAGGCAGCAGTCTTACAGACAACAATGACCAGCCAGATTTTTCCGTTGCAGTGCAAAACGATACTTCTCAATATAAAGCCCTTACATCAGCTTCCGAACTGGAATCTTATATCGAAGCCTTTAACAATTCTGCCAGCGAATCTCAAAAAAACATCATAGCCTACGACTGCGAAACCGACAGTCTAGACACTTTTAATACAAAGTTAATAGGCTTCAGTTTGTGTTACCAAGAACATAAAGCAGTTTATATTCCAATTCAGCAGGAAAACGAAGATCTATTCAACCAGACAAATTATATAGAAATAAAAACTGCTCTCATCCAGCTTTTAAAGCTTTTTACCAACGAAAATAACACCGTAATAATGCACAATGCAAAGTTCGACATAAAGGTTTTTATAAATCAACTTAAAAATTATCCGGAACTAACACAAGATTTTACAGGAAAAAACTCTCCTTCTCCTGTTTTCAAATGTAAAATTATGGACACCATGATTTTAGCCTGGCTTTACAATTCAGAAAGAACTGGCAAAAACAGTTATTCACTGGAAGGACTGTCCGAAACCATGCTAGGTCTTAAAGGAATAGAGTTTTCGCAAATTGTCCAGAAAAATCAGACCTTTGCCCAGGTTCCTTTAGAAACCGCCTATCAATATGCGGCAGAAGATGCAGATTTTACTTTACAACTTTACAAAAAACTTATGGAAAAAACTTCTCAGAAAGTTTCAGAAAACCTTGTTCAAATGGAAATGTCTGTTCTCCCAATTCTTACACAAATGGAACTTAACGGCATTCATCTGGATTCTGCAAAATTAAATGAATATAACAAAGAACTTACAGAAGGTATTATAAAAGCCGAAGAAGAAATCTACAAAGAAGTTGGTCACCAGTTCAACATTGCCTCTCCAAAACAGCTGCAGACAGTTTTATTTGAAGAAAGAAAATTAAAACCTGGTAAAAAAACAAAAACAGGTTATTCCACAGACACTTCCGTTTTAGAAGAACTTGCCTTGGTAGATTCCGTTCCTAAAATGATTTTGGAATACAGAGAACTGGCAAAATTACAGTCTACCTATGTAGAAACCTTGCCAAAACTTACAGACAGACGAGGAAGAATCCACACAGATTTTGTTCAGACTGGAACCGCTACAGGCCGTCTTTCCTGCCGCGAACCAAATCTGCAAAATATTCCAGTAAGGTCAGAAGCAGGAAGAAGAATCCGTTCTGCATTTACTGCGCCAGAAGGAAAAATCCTTATTTCTGCCGACTATTCACAAATTGAACTGGTAGTTCTTGCACATTTAAGCGGAGACGAAAAAATGAGTCAGGCCTTTATAAATGGCACCGATATTCACAAAGCAACAGCTTCTATGATTTTTGGAGTTCCAGCAGAAGCCGTTACACCAGAAATGCGCCGAACTGCCAAAACCATCAACTTTGGGGTTATTTATGGTATGTCTGCCTTCCGTTTAGCCCAGGATTTAGGCATTTCAAGAACTCAGGCTTCCATTTTTATAGAAAATTATTTCAGAACTTATGCTTCTATCAATAATTTTATTACAGAAACCATTCAATTTGCAGAAACTAACGGATTTGTACAGACAATTTCTGGTCGTCGCCGTCCAATTATAAATATCAACAGCAAGAACAAAGTTGAAAAAGCAGCCGCAGAACGAATAGCCATAAACACACCAGTACAAGGCAGTGCCGCCGACATTGTAAAACAGGCTATGATAGAAGTATCTTCTGCATTGTCCGAAAGTCGACTGCCGGTAAAAATGCTTCTTCAAGTTCACGACGAATTAATTTTTGAATGTCAGGATTCGCCAGAAATAGTTGAACAAGCCATCAACCTTATAAGAGACAAAATGGAAAATGCCGTAAAACTAAAAGTTCCATTAAAAGTCAGCATTGAACATGGAAAATCCTGGGGCGAGTTCCACTAACCAAAATTATTGTTTTGTAAAACCAGCAGTATATGGGTATGAAATATAAAAAAATCAAACCACATCAGATAGAAAATTATCTCAACAAAAACTATACCGTCATAGGAGTTGCGGGTCCCATGGCGGCAGGAAAAAATTATATCTGTAATCTATTGGAACAAAAGGGCTGGTATTCTATAGATGCCGATTTACTGGTGCATAATGCCATAAACAAAGCCTCTCAGTTAATTTTTGAAACCTTTGGGGAACTTGCAGAAAAAAAAGGTCTCATCATAAAAAACAGCGATGGGTCAATAAACAGAAGAAACTTAGGTCAACTGCTTTTTTCTGATTCTACTCTTTTACAAAAACAGGAATCCATAGTTTATCCCATAATCACAAAAGACATAGAAGAGATAATTTCAAAGAATCAAAAAGTTATTTTAAATGCAACACTTCTTTATAAAACTCCAGATCTTCTTTCTCGTTGTCAGGCTTTGCTTTTTGTAAATGCTCCCTTTGTAAAAAGATATTTTCGGGCAAAGAAAAGAGATATTCTTCCTTTCAAACAAATTATCAGAAGGTTCTATTCTCAAAAAAATCTTCTTAAAAATTACAAGACAGCTCTGCAAAACTCAGATACACAAATAATCCTAATAAAAAACTAAAGTAAAATCTTCCTCTTCCGATATTTGAATTAAGGTGGCCGAAAGGATTCGGTGAAAAAGAGGAAAAAATATGGAACAGAAAAAAACTTTATGGATTATTGCCGGTGTAGGCATTTTTTTGCTGGTTGTTTTGGGAGCAGCACTTATTTTCTACAAACCAAATTACCAGCCTTCACTAACAGTAACTAAAAATGTACCTGTTGAAAAAACAAATAACGCCGGTTGGTCAAATCCACAGGGAACATCAGTTCAAAGCACAGAAATCCAGAGACCAGACTTTGGTTCTGCCGTATCTACTTCAAAAGTTAACGATATGATTGTAGTCGCTGACAATGCAACCGTAGTTGATGTAGGAAAGAACTCTTCTGAATCAATTACAGCACCAGCACAGGCTACCACAATAGACTTGAATGAACTAAAAAGAGGTTATGCTTCGTCAGAGCCAGCTACACAAACTCAACAGAATATCAACATTACAGTAAATATTCCTGAAAAAGAATCTTCTGTAGCACCTGTTGTTGTTACTTCTGATTATTATATAAACACAACCAATGTGGCAGACGCTTCTTCAGAAACAAAATCTTCTTCAACACCAGTTCAAAAGGTAGAAAAAGCAGCCCAGAAGAATACTCAGAAAAATACAGGAAAATCTGATTCTCCAAAAACAGAAGCTCCTGCACAGACAACAAAAACTACAACTGCTACAACCAAAACAACAGTTACAACTGCACCAAAAACTACTGCTTCAAAAACAGTTACAAGATATTGGGTTCAGGTTGCAGCTTATACAAATAAGAAAACAGCAGAAAATGCTCGTTCAGTGCTTACAGACAACAAGATTCCATCAGATATTTTCACATATCAGGATGCAAAAAACAGATTGTTCTATCGTGTACGAGTTGGACCTTATACAACTAAAGCCGAAGCGGAATATTGGCAGAGTAAAATCCTTAAGATTGAAGACTTCAAAAACTCTCAGTCTTATGTTACCAGCACAACAGATTAGAAGTGCAATTATTAGGTTATTTATTTGCAGAAAGTTAAAAATATCCTAAAAGATTGAATCTTCCTGCAATTTTATAATTTTTTATAAGTTTTTTTTCTAAAACACTCCTTTTTTGAAAAATTAAAGCAATTATTTATATATGAAGAATATATATTTAATTGCTTTTTTTATTTTTATGCTTTTTGTTGTGGGAAACAATAATTGCTTTGGGGAAGAAAACAAATCTTCAAAGGAAACTACAGACAAATGGACTAAAGAACTAACTTACGGTGGAAAAATCCAGGCTCCTTTTTGCAGTGGTGTTTTTTATCAAAACTTCAAAAGCGAAAAAAACAGTGCAGAAACCTGGGGAGCAGTTCTTTCTACCGACAAAGTTTTTCCAGATTGGAATCTTTCTATAAAAGTCGGAAAGTTATCTGGTGCAGGAGGATTGTCAAAACTCAATTCTCCCCTGCTTTCTACTTCGGCTTCTGCTTTTTCTACAGCCTCAACGGGAATTAGTGGAATTACAGTGTCGTTGCCAGGCTCTTCAAGTTTTACAAAGCCTTTTTCTTTTTTTGGACAATTTGCCTTTAATAAAAAAAATCCTTTATTAAAAGGTGGATATGTAAATATTTTCTTTGTTCCTTCTTTAAATGCTATACAAACCGATGAAGCAGACGAAGATTCAAATGATTTTTCTAAAAGTTTTCTGGCTTTTTCCTTTTTTGACAAAATTGAATTGCCAAAGAAAATCAATTATTTTATATCTACCACAGCGGGAGTTTTTCAATCTGATGAAAAAAATACAAGCCAATGGTATTATTCAAGAGCAACAGAAAAATATCATCCCATCGATGCCTGTTTTTGCTGGAATCTGCAACAATCCATAATTTTTTCAATTTTTTCCTCTTGTTTTGCTGTTTCTGCTTATGAAAATCATCAGGGAAAAGTGGATTTTTGTTTTAGAAATGAAAACAAATTACATCTTAAAAGAATCACCTTAAGTCTTTGCGAGTTTTATAATCCCTTTTATTTATCATCAAGTTCAGAAAAAACAATTCCAGAAATATTTCAGGTAAAATCGGGCATTCAATACACTTTTTTTATAATAAATCCTTTTAAAGAAGACCCAATTCCAGTTTTTATAAAAACAGGCTTTTTTTCTTATTATGATTACAGGCCCGAAGATGACAATAATTTAAAAATGTCAGCAGGATTCAGACTTAGCTACAATAATTATGCTGGGAGTCTTTTGGCGGCAATGAATCAAATTACAAACAAAAGTAAAAATCAAGATGAACTGATAATATCTTCCATTCAATGCCAAATTAAAAACAGCTGGCATTTTAATTATATTTCGCCAAGTGTAACTGCTACATACATTTTTACGCCAAACACTATAAGTAAAAATACAAAAACTTCCGAAAAAATTACCGCTACTGTAAACTTTGGTAATAATCCAAACTTTGGGCTTAACACAAGCTTTTCACTTAATCAAAAGGATAAGATAAATGAAAGCAAAAGTTTTTCTACCTCTCTATCTGGCAAATACAAGCAGAAATATTTTTCCTTATATGCGAAAATCGGCATCAAATGGGAACAAAAGGAAAATTAAAGTTTTTGATAACAAAAATGTGGTGATTGAATCTGACGAAAGAACAAATCTAAGTAAAAGTGCATTTCGACAGTTTCAATTGCCATTCAAAACTTGGTTTTCAAGGGTGGCATCTATATATTCATTGTAATCTTTTTTGGGAAAAAGACTTTGTTGAAAAAAATCAGATTTTACTATATAATTGTATAATATTTTTGTCAGTGGTGGGAAAAATGGCATATGTAAAAAATCTTTTTGATCAGAATTTTATTCAATACGCAAGTTATGTTATTCGTGATCGAGCAATTCCAGAAATTACCGACGGATTAAAACCAGTTCAACGCCGAATTATTCATACTTTAATTAAAACTGATGATGGCAGATTCACAAAGGTTGCAAATGTTGTTGGTAAAGTTATGGCATATCATCCCCATGGTGATGCTTCTATTTATACAGCTTTGGTAAACCTTGCCAACAAAGAGCTTTTTATAGACAAACAGGGAAACTTTGGAAACATGTTTACAGGCGACACTGCTGCGGCTCCCCGTTATATCGAATGTCGTCTTCGTTCCATTACAAAAGATATTTTAAATACAAATCCACGAATTACAGAATATGTAGACACTTACGATGGCCGTGATGTTGAACCTGTATCTTTTCAGGCAAAACTTCCGCTTATTCTTATTATGGGTGCAGAAGGAATTGCGGTTGGTATGAGTACATACATTCTCAGCCACAATATTCATGAAGTAATTGAAGCAGAAAAAAAATGTCTTCGAGGCGAAAAGTTTCAGCTTTATCCAGATTTTCCAACTGGTGGATTAATTGATGTTTCGGACTACGCTGATGGCCTTGGAAAAATCATTACCAGAGCAAAAATGGATACTTCCGACGAGAAAAAAATCATAATCACAGAGTTGCCTTATGGTTCAACTACCACCAGCCTTTGTGATTCCATTGAAAAAGCCGTAAAAAATGGAAAAATAAAAGCTACTTCCATTCAGGATTACACTTCGGATAAAGTTAACATTGAGATAAAATTGCAAAGAGGTGTTTACACAAAAGATGTGGTAGATTCCTTGTATGCCTTTACAGATTGTGAACAGACAATTTATTGTAATCTGCTGGTTATTAAAGACAATATGCCTGTTCAGATGACCTGTACTCAAGTAATTGAATATCATTCTAAACAACTGGTTGGTATTCTCAAAAAAGAACTGGAACTGGAAAAAGCCGATTTAATGGAAAAACTCCATCTCCGAACTCTTGAACGCATTTTTGTGGAAGAACGAATCTATAAAAAAATTGAAACTCAAAAAACGGAAGAAGGTGTTTATAAAGCGGTTAAAGATGGATTCAAACCTTTTGAAGCAGAATTAATTCGTCCAATTACAGATGAAGATATTGACCATTTGCTTCGTATTCCTATCAGAAGAATCTCCCTTTATGATATGAACAAAAACAAGCAGGAAGTAAAGGCTATAAACGACCGAATCAAAGAAATAAACAAACTTCTTAAACATCTGGTTGATTATGCAATTAGCTGGCTTGAAGGCATTGAAAAGAAACTGGATTCCGCCACTCTTAAACGAAAAACAAAAATCACCAATATTAACGCGGTTGATGTTAAATCTGTTGTAAAACGAGATACGCCACTTAAATACGATGAAAAAACTGGTTATCTTGGTACTGCTGTTTCTGGTGGCAATGAAGTACTTAAGGTTACGCCTTACGACAAGATTCTTTATGTCAGGAAGAGTGGTATTTATTCGGTATCACAAACTCCAGACAAACTTTTTGTTGGACCTCAGTTAAGATATTGTGGTTTTGCAGACAAAGAGAGTCTTTCAAAGGTTCTGTTTACAATTTTGTATCGAGACCCAGCAACACAATATGTATACATAAAGCGCTGTAAAATTGAAGCTTATATTATGAACAGAGACTATTTCTTTGCACCAGACGGCATGGAAATCCTTCATATTGATACAAGAAAGAACTTTAGTTTCCAGTTGAATTATGTTAAGAAGCCTAAAGTAAAAACTACAAAAGAAAGTTTCCAGGCATCAAAATACGAAGAAAAATCTTTAAAAGCAAAAGGTGTTCGTGTGGCCGCCAAAGAAGTTCAAACTATTACTATTCAGGAAGAAAAACAGAAAATTGGCGAACTTTTTGATAATGTGGAAGAATGAACGAATTAACTAAACCAGTACAATTTGAAGAAATAATTAAAGGTTCTCGTTTTTTGTCTGAATTGATTCCATGCCAGACACAAGCTCAGGCAAGAGAAATTATAAAATCTCAGAAAAATAAATATGCAGATTCCACACATGTTGTTCACGCGTTTATTGTCGGAAATAATGCAGAAGTTATGGGAATGAGTGATGATGGGGAACCTTCTGGAACTGCGGGGCGACCAGCTTTGGATGTATTAAAAGGTCGGGACTGCACAAATCTTATTCTTACCATAACACGATGGTTTGGTGGAACTTTACTGGGAACTGGTGGGCTTGTAAAAGCTTATGGCAACGGTGCAAAAAAAGTCCTGGAAAAAGCGGCAGAAGAAAATGCCTTCGAGCCAATAATTTCAAAGACAGCCTTCTCTTTTTCTACAGATTATTCCCTTTTAAAACCCATAAAACTTAATCTAAAAAATTATGATCTTTGGGATTTGGAAGAAACTTTTGACACTGCAGTTACCATCACAGGAAAAATCAAAGAAGAACAATTTTCACTTTTAGCCTCTTACCTTAAAGAAGCAAGCAATGGAAAGATAATGCTTGAAAAGATTTAGTTTAAAACTCTCCAGTGCCATTATTTGCCATTATTCTGATTGATTAAGCCGCTAAAATAATTTCCAAATCTTTAAGAGATTTTATAATTTTCCAGCTTAGTTTTTTCATTTCTTCATCAGGCTGTATTTTATCTGGAACCATAACGGGTAACATCCCTGCGGCAAAAGCACTTCTTATGCCATTAGGACTGTCTTCTACGGCAATACAATCTTTTGGTTCAACTCCAAGCGTTTTGCAGGCAAGAAGATAAATATCAGGATTAGGTTTACTGTGCTCTACCATATCGCCTGTGACAATTGCTTCAAAATACTCAATAACACCAGCCTGGCGAAGTTGTCGTTCCATAGTTTCTCTTCTAGTGGATGTAGCAAGTCCAATTTTCAAATTAGGAATGGCTTTTAGTTTTTCAAGACAATCTTTTGCAAAAGGCATAAGCGGTACACCAGTTTTTTCCTCTACTTCATGGAACAATTCGCTGGTTCTCTGTAAAAAGCGTTCCGCTGGAAAGTTTTCTCCATAATGCTTTCTTATAATTTCGGCACTATCTTTTTTATTGGTACCAAAACATTGATTTATAATTACTCCTCCATCAGGCAAATTGTATTCCATACCAGCTTTTTCCCAGCATTTTACACAAATTGTTTCCGAATCAAGAATTACACCATCCATATCAAAAATAACCGCTTTAATCATATTTTTTCTCTATTTTTTCTTTAATTGGGATGAAATAAACAATCTGTCCTGATACCAGTCTATCAGCAAAGAAAAAACTTCAGGCTCGTAATCAAAGGCTTCCACTTTTATTTTCCAAACTGTGCCAGTTTTAAGTTTCTCTTCGTCAATGGAATTAAGAGGAACCCATTTTCCATTGTAAAGAATGTAAATATAGGTTTGAGCTGTAATATCTTCACCAGAATCTGCATCAGAAACAAAAGTTGAAATCTGTAATTTTCTTGTAGTATTTTTTAAGAAATCTTCTTCCAGCACTAAAGGTTCACCATCAACTGTAAAAGATTTCCACCAGATATAAGGTCCAACTACAACTTTTACCCTATAATCACCCTTTTTTAGAAAAACATCAGCAGAATCATAAATCTTATTTTTAGAAGCAAGCCTTGTTACTGTCATTTCATCTTTTGTAAAAGTAAACAATTTTTGATATCGCCAGGTGCCTTCTGGTTGAAGAGTCAATCTTGCGCCTTTTACTTCCGGGATTTTATCGTTATCGTTTTCAAAAAAGAATGCACGAACAGGCAAATCCAGATATGCAGACAAAGAATGTGGCATTTCCATTTTTACAGAAACCGGCGTATACCATTTTCTAAGCACAGTTCTATGAATCACGCCACCTTCCCATAAAGCTATAAACAAAACGCCCAAAGAACAAAGCCAAAGTGAGATTCTCTTAATTAGACGGGCCTTTTTATCTTTTTGAATAAAGTTTGGATATTCATAAAACTCAGAAATAACCACTGAACGGGCAATGTGAACTCTAATATCGTGGGTATCATAATGCTTAAGATACTTTTTTACGGCTTTAATCACTCCATCCACAGATTGAAACCTTTTTTTAGGATTAGGCCGAATCATTTTTTGAATAAGTTTTGAAATCTCTTTTGGAATGGTTTTATCAATTTTGCGAGGTGGAATAT
The DNA here is from genome assembly GCA_024402595.1 of Treponema sp. Lineage (GTDB taxonomy): Bacteria > Spirochaetota > Spirochaetia > Treponematales > Treponemataceae > Treponema_D. The sequence goes on from JAKSTL010000028.1 coordinate 11,241, forward strand.
ACTTTCCCTTTTGAATAATCTTAAGATTTTCATAAGAAAACTCTCCAGAATAAGGCTTTGTTCCTGTTACCATTTCATAAAGCATAATTCCAAGAGCATAAATATCTGCACGATTATCAACAGAAGTGCTGTCTTCAAACTGTTCTGGGGGCATATAAGCTGGAGTTCCTAAAGTTACACCTGTTTGAGTAAGCCCTTCACCTTCTTTTTCTGCTATATCACTGGCAATTCCAAAATCTGCAAGTTTTATTTCACCCCGCTTAGAAATTAAAATATTGCCGGGTTTTATATCTCTATGAACAATATCTTTAGAATGAGCATATTTTAAGGCAAAACAGGCATCCTGCAAAAAAAGCATTGCAACAGGTGGAGGAAGAACAGTCTGTTTTTTAATCAGCTTATCCAAGGCAATTCCATCCACAAGTTCTTCAACCATGTATCTGTAGGAACCTTCGGTAAAGTAATCAAAAAGATGAACGATATAAGGACTTTGTAAATCCAGAAGAATCTGTGCTTCTTTTTTAAATCGTTCCGCATTGGCAGCATTTCCACGGGAGGTCATTTTTTTTATAACAACATAACGCTTAAGCGATGGATGAATTGCTTTATAAACAACGCCCATTCCACCTTTTGCAATCACACCTTGAACTTTATATTTACCAATTACTGGTGGAAAATCATTCTCTGCCATAATCTACTCCAATTATATCTTTTTCGGGATTAAATATTTTTTTATCTGAATCAACAAAAAGAATAATATTCTGTTCCCTTGGATTGTGGAACTGCACCAGCTTTCCTTTTTGCCGAAGTTTATATTTTTCGTGGATTGGACTATGCCCTGCAAAATAGAAAGCATCATCAATATTTTCTTTTTCTAAAAGCTCTTTCATAATTTCTTTGGCGGTATTATCTTTTACCTGCCCATTTCTTGTCCAAATTAACCCAGCAACAACATCTTCGTAAAGTCTTGCATCAATTAATTGCTGACGGCTAAAAGCTTGGGCTGGTTCTGCATGAGAAACCACAAATCGTTTACCATTGGCGGCTAGAGGTAAAGCATTTTCCCAGCAGGATATTAAATATAAAATGTCATCGCCATAAAAGTTACAGATAAAACTTTTTACCATTTGGCCTTCATCGGCATATTTACAAAACGCATAATCGCCACAGGAGTTTTCATTCAGAATATTTTCGTGATTTCCTTTTATAAAATGAAAATGCTGGGGATAAAGTCGTTTAAGCGTCATAATTGAACAAAGCACCGAAAGACAATTTTTCATTTCTTTTTGCATTTCGGGACCAGTAAAAAGTTCTGAATCAAACTCGGCCTGTATTTTTGACCAATGAGGCGCGGTCAGTTCCGTGTGAATGGCATCTCCCACACAAATTATTCGAAGCATTCCTAAAGAAAGGGCTTTTTCTATTGTGAGATTTTTAAAATCTACTGAATTGACATTATTGGTGTCCAGTCCAGTAGAATCCTGTATATCTTCAAAAAAATCTGGGGGCAAGGAATAATTCAAAATGTTTTTCAAAAAATCCGGGCGGGCATGAATGTCTGGAACTAAAACAACAGGCAAATCTGCTTTTTGTCCAGAAAAATCCAAAAGGCTTCCGGGGCAACCTGTAGTACTCAAAGGACGATAATCTGTAATTTCATCTTCAAGGACAGTTGCAGCTTTATCTATAAGAATAGATAAAAAATTGTGAGACGGAAGTTCATTCATTTCCAGACAGGCTTTAAGATTCAAACAATCGTTGTTTTCCTGCTCCTGTTTTAATTCCTGTTTCTGAGGATTTTTTTCAGTTTTCATATAAATTAATTTTCATATAAACTAATTATAAAACCTAGGAAATTACAAGGCTCATATTGCCAATGGTAATTTTATCGCCGGGATTAAGCTTTACATATTTTTCTGGTGGAATGCGAACTCCGTTAATAAAAGTTCCGTTGGTGCTGTTTTCATCCTTTAAAAAATATGCATCTCTAATTTTTTGAATTACAGCATGATGACGGCTGGCCAATTTGTTGTCAACAACAATGTCGTTATCTGTTTCTCTACCAATGGTAATTTTGGCAACCAGTTCTACCTTCTTCTGATTAAAAACAAGGTAAGATGCGGCCTTCCATTCACCCATGGATTTTAACTGTTTTCCAACTGGAGTTTTTGTAGCAATTGTTTCATTCATATCTTTAAGTATATAACCTCAAAATCAAGTATGCAATTTTTTATTTTAAAGCTACCAGAACTGGTAAATCTAATAAAACTGATAAAGTCTATCGAATTAGTAAATCTATTATAGCTGATGTAAGTTTATTCTACCCGGCTTTTCCACTTATTCCTAAGATTTTCCAGCGGTCAAAGAAGTTTTTCCTTTTTTTACCTTATCTACACTTTTGGAAGATTTTTTATTCACCTTAGCCATAGTGTCTTCAAAGATATTTGGTATACCAAGCTTTGCAATTTCTTCCTGTAAATTGCTCTTTATATTAAAAATGTTGAAAATCGGGATATTTTTACGACCAACTTTTATAAAAGTCTGCACAAACTTTCCCAACATATTTTTATCTTCAGAGGAAAGGGATGCAAAAGCAGAAAACATTTTTGCAGAACATTGCAGCTTATTCTGTTCAATTTCGTAGTTAGTTTTCACACCGCTAGCTTTTATAATATCAAAAAGCAGATTTATACAACGACAGCGCTCATCAATTGGCAAAGTATAAATAAAATCATTCATACAATCATTAACATATTTGCTGTCCTTATCAAAACTGTCTTTTTTAACAAAATCATTTCCCATAACATTCCACGAAAAAGGATCATGTTGCAGAACCGCCACATTGTTACTGTCAATAATTTCCAGTTTTCCAGAATGATTAAAAAACATCCCTACCACATCAAAATACGGATACAGAGAAACAAGTTTTTCTTCCATAGCCTTAAATTCATCAGTTTCAAAAAATGCTTTGTCAAAACCAGGCCCGTCGTAATTATAAATGCCACGAATTCGTTTGTGCAGTTTTTTATCGCAATAAACACCGCCATAAACCGCAAGATTTCCACCCTTGGAATGTCCAATCACAGTGATATCACCTTTTAAAGATTCCCCGGCATTGTTCAAATATTTTACCGCATCCAGTTGAGAAGGAATCACATTCATATAAACCAAATTACAGTCTTCCTTCCAGCCCACAATCGTATCATCCGTGCCTCTGTAAGTAACAACAAAATGCTCCTTATCAATAATAAAAGTCAAAGCGGCAAACTGTTCTTCCTTTTCTTCATCAAGAATGTACTCAAAACCACAAATTTTCACATCCTTAAATCGTTTCGACTGAGATGCCTTGTAAAAAAGCCCCACCGTATCGTGATTTATGACAGCACCCATATTTTTTCTTACATCAAAATCTGGAGAATTTCTAAAAACATCGTAAAGCGAAGCCATAGTATGCTTTGGCACAAAAGAATTATCCAGCAGTCCATTAAAATAAATATAAGAAATTTGACAGAAAATCAGCCCATCCACCGTGTTATAAGGAGATTGTTCAAAAGTCAAATCGCCACGCCAATCAACATATTCTCTAAAATCCGAAAATTTATCTTTCATACCCAATAATATAATATAAATTTTCCAAATTGAGTATGAAATTTGAAAAATTTACTTACTGATAAAGTCCTTTTTATAGAAAATTTTTCTTTGGGCGAAATTCTTTTTTCAACAGAATTTATTCCACAAAAGATTCCAACCCATTACCTAACGGCCTTTCAGGGCTTACCTACGGACGGTTTTCCACTATCGTTCCAAACCAGCTTCGCTGCCCTTCCACGCCTTCGCAAAACAATAGATTTTTTTCACTACCGAATTTTATAAATTTCAGGCGAATCTTTTAAAATTTAAACGAAAATTTGACACCAAAAAAAATGAGATTTATAATTAAACGGTCGCTTTATGAAAAATTTACTGCAAAAGTTTAGGCTTGGAAAATTTAAAACGATAATGTTACTTTTCGCTATAGTGCTTCTTGTGCTTATTGCAATAGAAGTCGGAATAACTATACAAACAGTAAAAAACAATAAGAAACAGGTTTTCATCAAACAAGATAACACAAAATCCCTTTTAGACAAATCAAACACTGTATTTTTTACGGCAACACAAACCTCAGGCAGATTCAAACGCAACGATCCAGAATCATCCTATAAATTTTTTGACTGCTCTTTGGTTAATTCAAAAAAATCTGCTTTCATTTCCTGGAAAATCTATTTGCCAATTTCAAAAGATGCCTATCTGGAAAACTATTGGAATTGCGAAATAACCTTAGACGACTTACATTCCATCCTCGAAATTACACCAAAGATTGGGGTTAATAACAAAATTGCATCCAATTCAGAAACCTCTTTTGGTTTTATGCTTTCATCCACAGAACCTATTTTCATTAAAAGTACAGAGATAACAGGCTTCTTTAACGAACATTTTCTGGAAAACCCATTTTTACGAAACATCTTTTTCACCATCATTCTGGTGGTTCTGGTAATGCTCACTTTTCTTTTTATGTACCGCTATTATCTAAAAACCATTCAGTACAATAAAGAACAAATAAAACATGATTATCACATAATCAACCAAACCATGAAAACCTTCGCCAATTTCATAGACAACAAAGATTCCTACACCAGAGGTCATTCATCCCGAGTTGCCGCCTATTCTCGCGAAATTGCAAAAAGAATGTCCATGACGGCAGATTTCCAACGAAACATCTATTATTCCGGCCTTATGCACGACATTGGAAAAATCACCATACCAGATGAAATCCTGAACAAAACCACCCATCTTTCCGATGACGAGTGGGAACTCATAAAAAAACATACAGACAACGGTGCCGTTCTTCTCAAAGATTTTACAATCATTCCTATGATAAAAAATGCCGTTCTCTTTCATCATGAACGCTATGACGGCAACGGCTATCCACAGGCATTAAGTGGAGACAATATCCCTTTAGAAGCAAGGATTGTCTGTATTGCCGATTCCTATGATGCTATGGCAACCACCAGATGCTACCGTCTTGAATATTCAGAAGAAAGAATCATAAGTGAATTAACTCGTTGTGCAGGAAAACAGTTCGATCCAAAAATAGTTCCTTTTATGCTGGAAATAATAAAGGACGGAACAATCTATAAACTCACCAATGCAAATACTAAAACTTTATAAACTTTCTCCTTCCCACAATAGCTATCAACATTTTATCTTTATAAAAAAAACAAAAGCTATAATTGAAAATCTCCACTTTGGGTATTATAATGAATTAATTTAGTCTTTTAAGAAACAGGAGATGTAAAAAAATGAACCTTATTTATGGAATTAAGGACAAACCAAGTTTCGGTAAAACATTTTTGTTTGCCGTACAGCAGCTTCTTGCCATTATGGCAGCCACAATCGCGGTACCTGCAATTGTAGGCAATGGTCTTTCAGCTTCTGCAGCACTTTTTGGTGCAGGTGTTGGAACATTCGTATACTTGCTTTTCACAAAAAGTTCTAGCCCAGTATTCTTGGGAAGTTCTTTTGCATTCATTGGCTCAATGTTCAGTGCCTTTGGTGGTGCCGCTACACTTGGTCTTTGCCAGGAAGCAGGTTACTGGGGACTCATTATTGGTGCCTTGTTAGCAGGTCTTGTTTATGTAATCATTGCAGTAATTGTTAAATTCTGTGGTGTAAACTGGATTGAAAAACTGATGCCTCCTGTAATCATAGGACCAACAGTTTCTATCATTGGACTTTCTCTTTCTGGAAATGCAATTGGCGATTTAATGAGATCAAGTGTAGAAGGTGGCAGCGTTTATGTTTGCTTAATCTGTGGACTCATTACATTGGCAGTTACAATGCTCTGTTCCACATACAGCAAGAAAATCGGCCGATTAATTCCTTTCATCATTGGTATTCTTGCAGGTTATGTAACAGCTTCAATCTTTGCAATTATTGGTGTTGCAGCAGATTGCCCAGCATTAATCGTTATAAATTATGGTGCTCTTAAAGCATTGGATTTCACTTCAATTTCTGGTTATCTTTCACTTCCAAAGTTCACATTTATGCTTGGTGGAATTGAAGGTCTCAAGGCTATTTCAGGAAAATATATTCTTACAATCTTCACAGCTTATGTTCCAGTAGCATTCGTTGTTTTCGCAGAACATTTGGCTGACCACAAAAACCTTTCTGCAATCATCGGAACTAATCTTTTGGAAAAACCTGGTCTTACACGCACACTTTTAGGAGATGGTGTTGGTACAATGGTTTCAACAATTTTCGGTGGATGTCCAAATACAACTTATGGTGAATCAATTGGTTGTGTAGCTATTACACGCAATGCTTCTACAATCACAATCTGGTTCTGTGCATGTCTTTGTATTATTTTCTCTCTTATTTCACCTCTCGTTGCATTGCTTGAAACAATTCCTTCTTGTGTAATGGGTGGAGTTTGTATCGCACTTTACGGATTCATTGCTGTATCTGGATTCAAGATGTTCCAGAAAGTAGATTTGAATAAGAACCGCAATCTTTTCGTTGCATCTGTAATCTTCATTACTGGTGTTGGTGGAATGGTTGTTAATTTTGGTGCTGTAGAAATCAGAACTGTTGCTTGTGCTTTGATTCTTGGAATCCTTACAAATGTTATGCTTTCTAAAGAAAAAGACGAAGAACCAGCCGCAGAATAGTTTTCTTCTAAAATAATTTATCTGATGTACAGACTTTTCTACCAGAATAATCATCTGTACATCACAAAAAGGTTGTCCATTTAAATATACCTATATCATTCTGAACTAGACTCAGAATCTCAAACACAAAATCTAGTGAGATACTGAAAAAATCAGTTTTGCAGGTATTTTGAGACAGCCTTTTTTATTTAACAAATATAATTATTTTATTGTACAATCCTTTGTTTTTTCATTATATTTAAACAGAACAAACATTTTTTATGGAATAAACATACAGGAGTTTAAAATGGCTAAAAAGAAGATTCCAATCACTTTACTTTGTGGTTATCTTGGAGCAGGAAAAACAACTTTATTAAATAAAGTTCTTACAAATCAGAAAGGTTATAAAGTAGCCGTTATTGTTAATGATATTGGTGAAGTTAATGTTGATGAACGCCTTATTTCAAAAGAAGCAAACATCACAGATACAAACTCTATTGTACCTCTCACAAATGGGTGTATCTGCTGTACCTTAAAATCAGATATGGTTAAAGGTATTGAAAATCTTATGAAAACAGGCAAGTTTGACTATATTCTTATTGAAGCTTCAGGTGTTTGTGAACCAATGCCAATTGCACAGGCTATTGAAACTATAGAAATTGGTAAACTTGATAATGTTGTTGGTGTTGTAGATGCAAGCCGCCTTGTAGACGAGTTTGATGAAGGAAAAGCACTTCTTAAAGATGATATTGATGAAGAAGACATTGAATCTTTACTTATTCAGCAGATTGAGTTCTGTTCAACTCTTATCATTAACAAACGAGATTTAGTTACTGATGAACAAATGAATATGGTTAGAGCTGTAATCAATAAAATCCAGCCTACAGTAAAGGTTATAGAAACTACAAGATGTGAAGTTCCAGTTGAAGATATTATTGGCACAGATCGTTTTGATTTTGAAACAGTTTATCAGTCGGCAGGCTGGGTTAAAGAACTGGAAGAACATGAAGAACACGAACACGACGAGCATGATGATGACGATGATGACGAAGTTTGTGAAAAATGCGGACATCACCACGAAGAAGGTGAAGAATGCGACCATGATCATGAACACGAAGACCACGATCACGAACATCATGAACACCATCATCACCACGAACACAAACACGAAGGCGAAAGTGAAGATGAATATGGTATTGGATCTTTTGTTTATTACAGAAGAAAGCCATTTGACCGTATGAAACTTGATGCTTATGCTTCAAAATGGCCAAGAAGCATTATTCGTTCAAAAGGTGTTGTTTGGTTCAGCGATGAAGAAGATATGGCTGTTGTTCTTGAATCTTCAGGACGCCAGATTCAGGCTGGATATTCAGGTCAGTGGCTTGCTGCTTGTCCAGAAAGAGAACAGAAAAAGGTTCTTCGCGAAAATCCAGAAATGAAAAAAGATTGGGATGAAAAAGTTGGCGATAGAATGATTAAAATGGTAATTATTGGACGCCATTTAGACAAAAAACAAATTGAAGCAGACTTAGATGCCTGTTTAGCAAACTAATTTTTGGAGTAATTATGAAAACTGCAGCTGTATTTTTAGCCCCTGGATTTGAGGAAATAGAAGCATTGTCTCCTATTGATTATTTACGACGAGCTGGAATTGGAGTTACAACAGTTGCAGTTCAATCTTCTGACACAAAAGACAATCTGGTAGTAGCAGGCGCTCATAAAGTTTCTGTTATTGCCGATACCACTCTCCAAAACTATCTAAAAGATTGTAAAGATAATCTTCCAGATTGTGTTGTTTGCCCGGGAGGTTCTCTTGGTGCCGACAATCTGGCAGCTTGTACAGAATTACTTGAACATTTGGAAAAGTGTTATAGCGCTGGTAAACTCACAACTGCTATTTGTGCTTCTCCAGCCGTAGTTTTTGGAAAAACAAATATTCTAAAAGATAAAAACTGGACATGCTATCCAGGAATGGAAAGTTGTGTTTCTAATTATGGAAATGATGCTTACCTTTCTAAATATTCCAATCAGATTTTTGTAACGGATGGTAATGTTGTTACCGCCAGAGGACCTGGGGCTTCAGAACAGTTTGCCATGGAGCTGGTTACAATTCTTGTAGGAAAAGAAACTTCTGAAAAAATCAGAAAAGCTTCCCAGCAAAGATAAAATCTTGAAATAAAAAAATATTAAAACTCTTGGTTAGGTTTGTTGAAAAAAAGTGGTCATCTTGATAAGTTCAATGACCACTTTTTTCTCTTTAATAGTTGTTTAGTTATTCATAATTAAATCAGAAAGCTTCAGATTAGTTGCTTTTACATCTTCAATTTTAACAGTAAAGCGTTTTACAGTTTCCTGACTTGTATAGGTTTTTCCATTAATAACTGTTTTTCCAGAAACAACCCATTCATACTCTCCACTTTCCGCAATAAGATTTATTTTATCAGAAAGTACATAGCGGTTGGTTTTTAAAGTTTTTACCAATAATTTTTTTCCAGACGCAGTTCTAATTTCAAAACGATAACTAGAAACAGTTTCCATTGGTTTCCAGCTAAAAATTATAGAAGGATTATCATCTTCAATAAAATCTTCATCTGTAAATACTTTATTATCCTTAGGGCTTCCTAAAACTGGTTTCATTTGACAGATTACAGGCTCTACAATTTCATCTCCACGACCTGCTGCAATTAAAGCCTTTTGTTCTTCAATCAAACGCTTTTCTTTTTCGCTATTTTTGCGTTCTTCTTCAAGCTTTCTTTCAATTTCTTCCAGTTTTTGTTTTTCTACAGCTTTTTTGTTTTCTTCAATAGTTTTTCGCTGTTCGTCAGCTTTTTGTTTTGCCGCCGCTAATTTTTTATTTCGTTCTTCTACAATTCGTTTAGCGGCTTCCTCTTTCAATCGTTTTTCTTCCGCAATTCTTCGTTCTTCTTCCCGCCTTTGGGCAGCAAGTTCTGCTAATCTTTTTCGTTCTGCTTCCAATTCTTCCTGAATAATTTTTTGAGCCTGTTCTCTTTGAGCTTCTATTCTTGCGGTTTCCGCTGCCTTCAACTGAGATTCAATAAGTTTAGCCTGTTCCAAAAGTTGAATTGTAAGCAATTCTTCAGCAGATTCCTTATTATCTTCAACACTAACTTCATTTTCGGAAGCTGGTACATTATGTTCATTTTCTGAACTTGTTGAAGAATCCTCCATCTTAGGATTTTCAGCAGTGGTTTTGTTTTCTACCAGATTTTCATCAGAGTTTGTACTCTCTCCAGCCTCTTTGTTTTCTGTATTATCAGCATTTTCTTCATTAGATTTGTTGTTAGATTCGCTGTTATTTTCAACATCAATTTCTTTATTCTGATTTTCTACTTCTACATTTAAGTTTGCATCAGAAAGTAAAACTTTTTCGTCCAGAGAATTACTTTGAACAACATTAGAACTGTCCCCAGTAGATTCTGCGGCATTTTCTTCTTTATTATTTAAAGTTTCAGATTCGTTAAATTGAGTTAATTTGAATGGTGCTTTAAGAGTGCTATTTTCACTTGTTTTTTCAATTTCAGCTTCTTTTTCTCTATTCTGTTCTTCTTCCTTCAACTGATTAGAAACTTCAATGGTTTTTACAATCAATTCTTTAAAATCAATATCATTAGTTTCTGTTGACTCAGAATCTTCATCAGACTCGTCGGCAGTTTCCTTATCTGTATCTTCATTTTCTTCAGATTCATATTCTTCAGACTCATTTTCTATAGTTTCGTTTTCAGAATCAGAAGCTTCCGCATTGTCAAAAGTATTTTCATCCATTGCTTCTTCATTCAAAATTGAATCATTATTTGCCTGTTCTGATTCTCTTTCTTCTGCTTCTTTTCGTTCTTGTGCAAGTCTTTCTTCTTCCAGCTGAGCCTGTAAACGAGCCTGTTCTTTTTCTCTAGCTTCTTTTTCTAAACGAGCTTTTTCTTCTTTTATCTTCAACTCTGCCGCAGCTTTTTCTTCTGCAGCTTTTTGTTCAGCTATTTTCTTTTCAAGGGCAATTCTTTCCTGTTCTGCCTTTTTTCTTGCTTCTTCTGCTTTTCGTTCTGCTTCTTCCTGAGCAAGTTTTCGTGCAATTTCTGCTTTTCTAGCTTCTTCCTCTGCCTTTTTCTTTGCTTCTGCGGCTAATCTTGCCTCTTCTTCTGCTTTTCGTGCTTTTTCTGACGCAATTCTTGCTTCTTCTTCCTTTCTAGCCTTTTCCGCAGCCAATTTTGCCTTTTCTACAGCAAGTTTTGCTTCCTGTGCTTTTTTTGCTTTTTCAGCAGCTTGTTTTGCGGCTTCAATCTTCTTAAGCTCTTCCTGACGCTTCTTCTCTGCGGCCTTTGCTTCTTCTTCTAATCTCAATGCTTCTGCTAAACGGGCTTCTTCTTCCTTTCGTTTAAGTTCTGCCAACCTAGCTTCTTCTTCCAGTCTGGCAATTTCGGCTAATCGTTCAGCTTCTTCTCGTCTCTTTAATTCCTGAGAGATTCTTTGTTCAGCCTTTGAAGCACCAACTAACTTTGATTTATCTGTAATTTCTATTTCGTCAAATACAAAATCATCAAGAATAATTTTTTCTGGAACAATTTCTGCTAATGATTGTGAAGCTTTTTCGTCCTTTTTTACAATTTCTTCAAAAGGAGGCAATTCTGTAATAACTTTTTCTATATTTTCAGTAATCTGTTCTTCTGTTTTAGCAATTTGTTGAACTAATAAATCAGCTTTTTCCGAACCAATAACCGCAGTAACCTGTTTTTCAATTTCTTTAACAGGCTCTTTTATTACAATTTTTCCTTGTGCATAATCTGATGTTTTGGCAAAATCTTCATTCTCTGCAATTGCGCGCCAATAAATAACATCCTGTGGACGAGCATAATCTAATGTTATAAAAGCTTTTCGTTCTGAAGTTTTTAAAACTTTTGTTTCAATAATCTCTGAAAAAGATGAAAAGAAAGAAAAATCAATTTTAACAGAATCATAATTTGTCCATATAAATAATACGCTTTCTTTATGCTTTGAATCTTGAGAGATTGAATAAGAGAAAACCGGACTTAATACTTCCAAAGGTAATTTTTCGACAAGTTCTTTATTTTCTTCTTTACTCTGATTTTCTTTAATCTGATTTTTTTGTTCTTCGCTTAATTCTGGAATAGATGCAGTTGATACAATTGCTACATTTCCAGCTTTAACAGTCTGTTCTTCCACTGCCTGAGATTTTGTTTTATTTTCAAAAACAATACTTCCTTTTGGATTTCCAGAAATTGTATCTATTTTACTGACCGTTTTTTGTGCAAGTTTTTTTACACCAGATAATTCTTCTGTTTTTGGAGCTTCATAAACTTTTGCTTCCCCTGATGAAACTGCAATAACCGCTTCTGATTTAGTTTTCTTAACCTCTGGATTTTTTTCACTTCCTTTTGAAATGATTTCTTCTGGAATATTAATAACAGCGGCAGTGTTCTCTCCAAAAGTAATAATCTTATCACCAGCCTGAACCTTTAATCCTTCTGATTCGCTGGCAGAAGTAACAGAAATTGTACCATTTATAAACTGCAAAGTATTATTTGAATCATTACTGTATATCTGAATTAAAGTATTTTCATGAACGCTAATAGTGCTTCCATCATTCAAAACTGCAGAAGCTTCTGACATTTCACCAGTTCTAATACGATCACCGTCATAAATTGGACTGGAAACTTTTAATCGTTCCCAAAGATTTCGTCCTTTTAAACGTCGCTGGGCATTATTCTGCTTAAAATAAACAACACCAATAGGTTCTTCATTTTCATTGGCAAGAGAAATATTTATATCTTTGTAAAACAAAAAAGTGGCAATACCAATTCCTAAAAGACAAAGAATGGTTACAATAACACCACTAACCGTTGATTTTGTATTTCTTTTCTTCTTCATCCGTATTTACCTTTGCTAAATCTGGTTCATTCCAGCCAAGAAACTCCCGTAATTTATGAATATTATCAGGACCTTTAACACCAACTGCATTTATAACTGCATACATTTTTATAGCGGCTTCTTTTCCTTTTACATGAACGCCAGGCATCTCTTCTACAATCACTTTATCTTTAATAAGTTCATAAGTATTTTCTGTAATAAGGATATCTGTAGCAAAAGGTTTATTTAAAGCTTCCGTTCTGCTGGCCAAATTAACGGTATCGCCAATTACAGTATAATTCATATGATCTGCCGAACCAATTTGACCTGCAACAATTGGACCACTGTTAATTCCACAACCAATTTTTACAGGAACTTTTCCTTCCTGTATTCGCTGCTGATTCAAATGATAAAGGGCAATTCGCATCATTAAAGCGGCTTTTACTGCATTCCAGGCATCGGCTTCTGGATTACCCGCAGACTCTGGTGCACCCCAAACGGCCATAACAGCATCACCAATAAACTTGTCAACAATACCGCTGGTTTTATCTACACATTCACACATTCTGGCAAAATAATCATTAAGAAAATCAACAACTTCATTTGGAGACAGTTTTTCAGAAAGTGCAGTAAATGAACGAATATCCGAGAAGAAGATTGTGGCATTTTTATTTTGGCCACCAATTTCCAGTTCACCTTTTGCGGCTTTTTGAGCAATTACTTTGTTTGTAAACTTACTGAAAGAACTCATCAGTCGTTCTCGCTCTTCAAGACCGCCAGCCATTTCCATAAAGTTGCCTGTTAAATAACCAATTTCATCGTGAGTTTTAGGAACAAGCTTAAAATTGTATTCACCTTTTTCAATTGATTTTGTGGCATCAACCAAATCGTCAATTGGATGTGTTAAAGATTTACTGAACCAGCGAATAATTAAAATTGCCAGGAAGAAGACAATCAAGGAAATAAGGACAATTCTATATGTAGTTCGCTTTATAGTTTCAAAAACATCATTTTCGGAAACACAGGTTACTACCACCATATCTCCAATAATTTTGTGATATGCGTAAAACCATCTGTCGCCTTTTTCATCTGGTAAAAGTTTCTGACTGTTCTGATTATCCGAAGTTTTTATTGTCCGTACAATTTCCAGATAAGACAAATCTGTATTATTTAACATCATTTGTTCATCTGAATGAATTAGCACTTCCCCATCTTTATTTAAAAGGAAAGTCATATTGTAAGAACCTGTACTCATTAAAGAAATTAACTGATCTACAGAAAATGCCACGGTAACAAAATCTGTTTTTTCAATATATGAATTATAATGTGGAAACATTACGCAAACCACAGGACTATTAGAAATGAAGGAAATATTTTTTACAAGGATTTCTCCATTCAAAACTTTTTCTTCAATATCACTATTGATTTTGAGCCAATTAATAAATTGAGTTCCCGCCTGAGAATGAGCTGATTCAAAGGCTGAGGACATTTTCATACCAATATCACTGGTGTAAAGAAAAACTACAGATGGATTTCTTTCTATAAAGTCGCCAAAAAGCAAATCCATTTCTGACTGGTAGTTTTCTGAATCTTTAATTAACAGCAAAGTATTTAAAAAACCATTGGCATTATTCTGAACATTCTGGAAAGTTTGCTGTACAGTTTCTGCAGTTCGGCCATTTAATGTATGATTATTTTCTTCTGCCTTAACCTGATTGTCATTTCTTACTAAAGTAGAAACCATGTATGTTGTAATTCCCAAAACTAAAATTACAAGAACAGAGAAAATTAAAACTAATTTTGTACTGATAGGAAATGTTACTTTACGAGCCTTTACAGTCTTTTCTTTTGTTTTTGTTTCTTTTTCTTTATTCATTTAGTCCACCTTAAAATTAGAGAACAGTGCAATGTTATCAATTTTATTAGCTTTTGAAACTGAGTTCTGAGGCACTGGTAAAATCTGAACAAAAGTTACATCATTTACATCAAATGTCTTTTCTGTACCTTTTTTCTTTTTCAAATCTTTATAATTTATTTGAACAGTAACTTTTTTTCGTTTGTTTGTAGAAAAACTCTTGGCAAAAACCGAACCACCTTTTGTTACAACTACCAGTTCGTATTCACTGCCATCCCCCTGCACATCAAAACTTATGCGGGAACTAGATTTAAAACTTTCCAGAACTTCACTTGAAGATCGGCCTGTAATCAAAGTATTAAAATCTTCATCTGTAAATCTAGATGTAAGTTTTACACCCAATAAATATTTATTCTGATCTTGAATAATTTCTGGACCAACTATTTGAGTTTTTGACGGAACCCATTTGGAAACATTTTCAAAAACCTGTTTTGTCATATATTCGTAATGGCCGTTTTTATATTTTATGGTAAGATTTTCACATCTTAAACCTTCCAGATTTCTTGTATCATTATCAGAAGGATTCCATTGAACATGAACAACCTGTCCGCTAGTCCAATTTTCAAAAGCACCCTTTTCTATAGTCTTTACAGAAGCGGGAATCTCCATAATTTGTATTTTGTTATCGTTGGCAAATGCACCCTGGCATATTGTTTGCACTTCCTTTCCTAATTCAACTTCAGTTAGGTTTTCGCAATCTGCAAAGGCATTTTTACCAATTTCAGTAACAGAAGCTGGTAACTTTACCTTTTGGAATCTATAGTTTTCAAATCCACTAACTTTGGTTGCACCTTTTTCAATATGCAATTCGGTTACAGAATCATCAAATCGTTCATATAAATGTCCATCAATCTGTCCCCGTTTTACTATTTCTGCCTTTTGTTCAATAATGACTGGTTCATAGATTTTTAAGCGAACAGGTATTCGTATACCCATTCCAAAACTTGTTTTCTTTTGAATGTTACTGTTCAACAATTCGTGGAACTCAAGATTGTATCTGAAATCATAAAAATCAAATAAAGTTGCTCCAAATTGAATTTTCGTATACAGATCGTTTTTCATACCTGTACGGAAAGTTGAAAAATCATCACCATTTTGATGTTTGAACAGATATTTTGATTCAATTACATTATATCCGCCAGACACGCCTACAAATGGTTTAAAATAATTCCAGGGAGCTATAAAGCGAATATTTATTTCTGGAGCATAGCTTTGCATATAAAAATTAGCATCTAAACCAAGCCCAAGAGAAAACCAGTTTATGTTCAAAACATCCAGTTCAACGGTGGTATCAAAATCCATTAAACTAACATTTTCGAAACGCTCCAGATTACCGCTACCAACTACTCGCAAAAACGGCATAACTTTTGGGAAATATTCAAGGGTTTTATATTTATTTGCAGTAATAGAAATTGTTCCCTTATCTTCTACAGAAAGAATTACTTCTTCAGAACCATCATCAGGTCTAAGGAACTTCTGCTCAAATTTTTCTTCCGAAACCTTAATGTTTTTTGATTTATAATGATTGTCAATTTCAATAAATGAAGAAAGCTCTGTGGCCCCATCTCCGGTTAAAAGCATATAGTTACCAGGAGGAACAACAATTGGTGACAAAGAAGCCTTTAGTTTAGATGAACCTTCTTCTTTTTCCAAAGGCAAATCAATTCTAGTATTTGAACCTATCTGAGATTCATATTCCGAAACCAAAGTATAGGTCATATTTTCACTAAGATTTTTGCCCGTAACAATAATATCAACATCTTTAGTCTGTTTGTTATATTTAGTTTTTATTTTAGAAATTTCTGCACTTGTCTCCGATTTTAAAGGCAATTTTACCAATACCAGAAAAAGCGAAGTTTCCTTTGTTGTTTTGTTTTCTGCCACAACATTGTAGTAGCCGTTTTTCAAAAGATTTAATTTATAAAGTCCAAGAGAAAGCTTAAACTCCTGATTATTCAAAAGTTCCAGATCATTTTTATAAGTCAAAGGAACAATTTCTCGCTGTCCTTCTGTTTCAAAAGGATAGTCTATGGCACCAAAGGTTGGTTTCATATAAAAAACAGTGTCGGAAGTAAAGCCTGTTCCAGAAATTGCAAAACCATAACTTCTTAAGTTTTCATCCTCAGGAAGCTCAATTGTATTTACATGATATCGTGAATCCACAGTAAAATTGTGGGGTTTAATGTCTAATTTATAATCAGAAATTACCAGCAGTTCCAAAGAATCCGTAACGCTACCGTTGGTAACTTCCAGCGAATAGTATCCCGAATACAAAAGTTCAGGATCAAAAGAAAGAGTAACTAAATATTTTTTAGAATCTCTGCTTTCAATTTTCAGAGGTACAGTAGGTCTGTTATGATAAAAAGAATTAAACTCTACTCCATTCTTTGCTTTTTCCACAGGAACTAAAGAAAAAACCGTATCTGTTGAAAAAATATTTCTTCCTTTTACCACAAAGGTATTATCAATTTTCCCCTTATGAAAGTTAATATAATGTTTGGAATCTTTAATATCCTTTTCCACAAGATTCCTTCCATTAACATAAAGAACTGGTGCTTTCCATTTTGGATTTTCATCAAGATAATTTTTATAAAAATACGGAATTGATTCATCAAAAATGTAAAACTCTGTCCATTCTGAATTATTTTTTTTACCAAGAATATTAAAGGTGGCAATAGAAACTCTATAAGTTCCAGGCTCCAACGGTACTTCCATAGAAGTTTTTTTTGTCTGGTCCGAAAAATATTTTTCCCATTCACCAGCCTTTAATATTTGAATATTTATCTGATATTTTGAAGAATTAGCAACAGGCTCCCATTCAAAAGTTTCAAATTGTTTTACAACCGAATCTTCTGAAAAAAGAGAGAAAAGCATAGAAATAAATAAAACAAAAACTGCTGCTAATTTCTTCATAAAAAAAATCTATCCTATAACCATTATTTAGCAATTATATAGCTATTATTTTTTTGGTGGACGAGCAATAACCTTTGCAAGATTAGGTCTCTTAACCAAGTCACCTTTCAAGCCTTCTTCGCGAGCTTTGTTTACATAATCTGGGCTCTGGAAAGAATAAGTAAAGTTTGTATGAACATCGTAAGTTCCCTTCATCAAAGCGTAAGCATCTTCTGTCATTACCAATTCTTCGTCTGTTGGAATAA
>JAKSTL010000029.1 GCA_024402595.1 Treponema sp.
GTTCCATTCGTCTTGTTTCTTCAACAGACATTGTAACTTCCATACCATCTTCTTTGGCATCCCACAAAGCTCTTTCTCGTGCAGCCTGCTGTTCGGCCAAAAGTTTTGCTTCTCGTTCACGGCGTCTTCGTTCAATTTCTTTACTGATAAGTCTAAACAGAATAAATCCAACAAGAACAACAACCACCGAAATAAGAATTAGAACTATCATTCTCTGGCGCTGTATTCTTGCAAAATACAAAGCATCTTCTTTTTCAAACTCTTCATCTCTATCATAGGCAATATTTGTCACAACGACCAAATCGCCTCGATCTCGGTTATATCCAATTGCACCACGAATAAGTTCAACAGCCGCATTAATATCCTCTGGTGTTAAACTTGTATAAAGTCTTTTTATGGAACCATTTTCATCAATAACAGGTTTTCCGCTTTCAGGATCAATAACTTTACGCCATTTTCCATCAAGATTCACAGAAACAGAGATTTTATCTATTTTAGGAGCCGCAATTTCAGAAATCTGTTTTGTATTTATTGCATTATTTTGAGTCAATCCAGTTTCCGTAGATTTTCCAATAACATTAGACATATCTGAGTAAACTGGTGGATTCTGACCTTCAACGCCAGCAGGACCTTCTGGATTATATCCTGTTCCCTGCCATTCTTTAGTTACAGTCTGCTGACTAATTGGCAATGTATCGCGATATTCCGAATCATCATACGGGGTATCTGGATTATCTTTTTTAATAACAATTGGGGAATATTCTGTTGATTCACTCTGCCGTTGAGACATATCCATTTCAACAGCAACAATCATATCTCTACAACGGTCTTCTGTGTAAGTATTCTGCAAAGCCTTTAAAATTTTAGCACGGATTTCTGCTTCTCGTTTTAGAATAAGCTTTTGTTGTTTTGCAATCAAATCAACCCTATCACTTTCGGCCATACCTTCAAAATCATTTATCTGATTTCCATCTTCATCGGTAATAACAAGATTTTCTTCCTTTAAACCTTCTACCGCAGTTAAAATCAAACGCTGAATACCAAGTATCCGTTTTTTAGAAGAAAGCAAATCACTTGTTGGGGTTGTTTTAATAAGCACACTGGCTGTAACAGGATCTTGATCGGCAGTAAACAACTGTTTTTCTGGCAAAACGATATTTACATCAGCCATCTGAACATCACTAATTGCCTCAATATGAGCTTTTAACTGTTTTTGAATAGTATTCTTAAGCTTTACATTTTGATCCGCATCAGTTGTAGACCAGCTTCTGTCATAAAAACCAGCCCACGGATCAATGCTAGAAGGAACAAGATTTTCACTAATCAAAATCTCTCTCATTCGTCTAGCTGTAACATCATCAGAAACATTAATAAATCCATTATCAGCATCAGCCTTAACATTTTCTTGAGAAAGTCTATCAAGGATTTTATTCAGAGAAACTGTATCTGTAACAGGAGCATTAAACAGTCTTACTGTTGTTGGTTTTGAAGAAAGTCTTGCCGTAGCAGCAACCGCCACAATTACGACAACTATAATACCTATTATTATGACTTTTTGAATAAGTGACCACTTAGCCCAAAGTTCTTTAAACTTTGCACTCACTTTTTTAAGCCATTCGTTCATTAGTTCCCCTCCCTTTGAACGAATTTAAAATTACCTAGTAAATTCATTTAATTATAGCATAGGGGGAGAAATTTAGCAACAAAAGGATTCTACAAACAAAAATAAATTATGGTGTTGAAATTAAATATTTCTTTAATTGCCCAAAAATTGCAGAAAAAAAATTACGTTATCAATATTTTTCTAAGGATAAAACTATCTTGTAGTTGTAATTTCATTCCAATCGGTTACAAGTCTGTCAATTACAGTTTGAGCTAGATTTAAAGACATTCTGGCCTTTGACATGGCAATAGTAACATCATGTACATCAACCTCGTCAGGATTAGTTATAAGCTTTTCCTGAAGTTTATTAACATCCAGCTGCTGAGCATTAACAGAAGACATAGCTTCCATCAGATAATCTTTAAAAGAAACCGGTTTATTAGAAGAGTTAGTTGCTCGTGTTAAAGAAGATGCTTCTGAAAAAGAACTAACACCATTTACAGGCTCAACTGTTTCTGCAAGGTTTAATCTTGATGCAACAGGAACAATTCTTCCGTTACCAAAATGCTGTTCGTTAGTTCGAACCATCTGCAAAGTACCAAATTCTGCTATTTTCATATTATCCCACTTAAATTCAGTTTACTCTAAGCATTTTTTGCTGTCAATCAATATTATCTTGCAATATCGAGAGCGGCGGAAAACATATCTTTAGCGCCATCAATAACAGTTGCATTGGCTTCGTAAGCACGAGATGCAGAAATTAAATCTACCATTTCGTTTACGATATTTACATTTGGATATTCAACATAACCGGCATTTGGTCCAGATTTTATTGCATCAGGATGGTTTGGATCATATACCAATCTTCCCTGAGAAGTATCTTTTGCAATCTCAAGCACTTTTACACCTTTTCCAGGACCGTTATCCAAAGATGAAGGTAAAAATGGTGTTCTCCATTGAGGATTAGCATCAGCTGCAGGTCGCAAAACTACCGATGATTTTTTGAATGCTCCACCTTCCTGAGTTCTAGTAGTTGAGGCATTAGCAATATTATCTGAAATTACATCACTTCTAAGTCTTTCCGCAGCCATTCCTGTAGCCGCAATATTTATACTGGTAAACATTCCCATAACAAGACACTCCTATTAGAAATTAAAAATTACACTATTTTTTCATGGCAGTATTAAGCTGTCCAAACTCAAAACTTGTTAGCTGAGTAAGCATTCTGTACTGCATCTGAATCTGGAGAATATTGTTTGCTTCCATTTCAGCATCCACATTATTTCCATTAGCTTTAGCAGTAGTTGTGTAATCTACAACCCTTCTAGGCTGAACATCTCTATAATCATAAGGTGTATTAATTTGAATATGACGAGGGTCTGTTGTTGTTAATTTCAGACCATTTTTTGCATTTTTTTCTGATTCAAACGCTCTTTTTAATTCACTTTCAAAATTAACATCAGACCGTTTAAAATTTGGCACTTCACTATTGGCAAGATTATTAGCGGAAACTTGATAACGCAAAGAAGTAACATCCATTTCACGCTGCATTAAATCGATAGCACGAGTAAAACTATTCATTTCAACCTCCAAAATATATTTTTGTTTATCCCTATTGTGATTTTCGGAAATTGAAAAAAAAAGTTAACAAAAAAAAACTGCCTACCAGATTAAAACGACTGACAAACAGTTTATTATTATAGGTATAAATATTTTTTAAGTTGATTTTATTGATTGCAAAGATAAAAATGCAATTCACAAAATCAACCAATTAATATTTCGCTAAAAATTATTTCAAATAATCCTTTGCCTTTGAATTATTGTAATAAGAATTATCTACATAATCTTTTACCTGATATTCGTTTTCAAGACGACCAATTGAAACAAGGAAGTGACAAGTATCTTGTAAAGCAGCTGTATCAACTTCATCACACTGAATAGCAAAACCATATTTGTTGTAAAGTTTCAAAACCTGTTCCTGTGAAAGTTTCAAATCATCTGCAACCTTCTGGAGTGTTTCCTTATCGATTGTTGGAAGAGCTTTTACAGCACGGCTATACTGTTCAAGGATAATACTGATTACATCTGGATTGTTCTTTATATAATCATTTCTTGCAAGGAAAGTATTTGTTCCTCGGAGGTTTGTATCTGAACCTTGTGCAATAATTTTTGCAGTTCCATTGTCAACAAGACGAGTAACATTTGGTTCCCAAATTACAGCGGCATCAACCTGATTTGTTGAAAGAACAATTCCTACATCACCAGCAGAAATATTAACAAGTTCAATATCATCCAAAGTCATACCATACTTTTCCATAAGTTTTTTTGTAAGATTATGACCTGTAGAACCAATTACTGTGGCAATTTTCTTTCCTTTCAAATCTGCAGGTGATTTTATAGCAGAATTATCAGCCTTTGCGAGCATTGCATAAGCATCTGGACCATTTCCTGGAACACCAACGATTGTAACCTTCTGACCAGCGGCAATTGCAGAAACTGTTGGAACATCACCATTTGTACCAATGTCTGAAAGACCTGCTGCCAAAGATTCGTTAATTGGTGGACCAGATTCAAACTCATTCCATTTTACCTGAACCTGAGAAGCCGCCAAAGCTTCTTCAATCCAACCTTTTTCTTTACAAAGATAGATTGGCATAAAAGCAGCTGACGGTTGAATTGCAATATTTACAACTCTCTGTTTGCCAGCACTTCCATTTTTTTTACTACAACCGCTGAAAGCACAAATTGCAGCCAATGCAAAAACAACTACTTTAGTTATTTTTTTCATTTTTCCTCCTAACTAATGCAAAAATAATCTAAAAGACATTGTTTTACATTTAGTTTTTTTAGTTTTTGTTTTTATGTTTTTGTTTGTAAAAACCACACTAAATTTTACATATTTTCACTAAAAAATTGTTCATAAATCTTTCGTCGAACATTCAAAAATTCAACACTGTTTCTATCTCTTATTTTAAATGTAGCACTCGTACCCTGTGTGGAAGAATTTCTTTCTGTAGTTTCTGGCAAATCAACAGTTACAATTTCCTTTATTTTTCCAGGTCTATCTGAAAGAACAATTACTTTGTCGGCAAGAAAAACCGCTTCATCAATATCATGAGTAACCAAAATCATTGTTGTACCAGATTCTTTCTGAATACGCTTAAGTTCCTGCTGCATATTGATTTTTGTAAAAGTATCAAGTGCGCCAAAAGGTTCATCAAGGAGAAGAACTGGTGGATTATTTACCAATGCACGGGCAATTCCTGCTCGTTGAGACATACCACCAGAAAGCTGACGAGGGTAAGAATCTTCAAATCCATTAAGTCGCACAAGATTTATGTGACTTTCCACCAACTCCTTTTTTGCTTCTCTATCAATTCCAGCCAAAGCATAAGCAATATTTTGACGAACTGTCATCCAAGGAAATAGACGATGTTCCTGAAATACCATACCTCTACTTTTTTCTGGTTTTACAACTAGCTGACCATCAACCGTGATTGTACCCTCATGCTCTGGATCAAGCCCCGCAATAGCTCTAAGCAAGGTACTTTTTCCACAACCGCTGGCACCAACAATACAAATCATTTCCCCTTTTTTTACAGAAAAAGAAATATCATCTAAAATCTGAAGTTTTTCATCTCCACGGGTGAAATATTTATTTACATGGTTTACCAAAATATATGAATCGTTTTCAACGTCTGCCATTATTTTCCTCATTAATAAATCTGCATAAAAATATAAATCTCTTTTCCGCAGCTTTACCAGACAACTATTTTTCTTTCTATTAAGTGCAATAAAGAATCCATAATTTTTCCAATAAGACCAATGGTAATCATACCTACAATAACAACATCAGTCTGACCATACTGTCGGGCATCCATAATCATATAACCAAGCCCGGTTGTAGAAGAAACCAACTCAGCCGCAACAACACACATCCAGCAGGAAGTCAACCCAACTCTTAGGCCTGTAAAAATATTTGGTGCAGCGCTTGGAATAACCAATTTACAGATGTGCTTAAACATAGAGGTTTCCATTACTTTTGAAACTTCTATCAATCGTGGGTCGGTTTGTTTAATTCCGTCAATAACATTAATAAGAATAGTAAAAAATCCGCCAAGAAAAATAAGAAAAACTTTACCGCTTTCGCCAATACCAAACCACAAAATCACCAGAGGAATCCACGCAATTGGAGGAATTGGTTTGATAATCTGAACTAAAAGCTGTGTAACCCGTTCCAGATGATTAGAAAGGCCTATTAAGATTCCAAGGGAAATACCAAGAATCACAGAAATCAAATACCCTTGCAGAACACGGGAAAGACTGATTCCACAATGTTTAAGTAATGTTCCTTTCATAAAAAGAGTTTTAAAAGTTTTACCAATTTTTGGTAATGTCGGCATAACTACGGGATTAAGCATATCAAGCTTACCCATAACAACCCAAACAACCAAAATAACTACCAGCAGAACTACATACTCCACCAGATAGCCTGTGTGTTTAATCACATTTTTTGATTTCATATTAGTACCCTAATAAAGTTGATTTATGAAAAAAACACGGAACCACAAATAAAAAAAAGCGTGTTTTGTACATTAACAATTAATTATATTATAACATACAGATTAATATTTTTTAATATGATAAATTAAAAAAAAGGGAAAAAAATA
Source organism: Treponema sp. (assembly GCA_024402595.1). GTDB lineage: Bacteria > Spirochaetota > Spirochaetia > Treponematales > Treponemataceae > Treponema_D. The sequence goes on from JAKSTL010000029.1 coordinate 6,274, forward strand.
TGAAAGAAGTCAAAAATAAAGAAAAATTATTAAAAAGATACACTTTTTGCCAAAAATTTGTATTATTTTTTCTGCGCCCGGTGCTTAAAGTTTTCTATGGCTACAAATTTCCAAAGCCAATAAGCATAGAAGGCCCTTACCTAGTCCTTTCAAATCACAATACAGATTTGGATGCTGGATTAGTAACATCTTGTTTTAAAGATTACATCTGTTTTCTTGCCAGCGAAAACTGTTTCAGAAAAGGGTTAAAATCTAAGCTTCTAGCCTGGGCTTTTGGACCAATTTCAAAAATCAAAGGAGCCTCCGACACATTGGCTGTAATGAAATCAATCAGAACATTAAAGGAAGGAACCAATCTTTGTATTTTCCCAGAAGGAAACCGTTCTTTTAATGGAAAAACTGGAAAAATTGATGTAGCCATTGGTAAACTTACAAAAATCTCTGGTGCAAAACTGGTTACTTTTAAAATTACTGGTGGATATTTCAGAATACCACGATGGGGTTTTACAAAAAGAAGAGGTGAATGGAGCGGCCAGATTGTAAACATTTATACTCCAGAACAGCTTAAAGCAATGACTGCAGAACAGGTTACAGATATTATCAATAAAGATTTATATGAAAATGCCTATGAAACTCAGGCAAAAAATCCAAAACCATATAAGGGTAAAAAATTGGCTTATGGTATGGAATGTGCTTTGTGTGTATGTCCAGAATGTAAATCTATTGGAAGGATAAAAACTGACAACAATTCGGTTTTCTGTACCAACTGTAATCTAAAAACTGACATTGATGAATATTGTTATTTTGGAAAAGGTTTTCCATTCCATACAGTTGAAGAATGGGATAGTTGGCAGGAAGACTTTTACAGAAGTTATATAAAAGAACGGGAAAATCTTAATGAACCACTTTTTTATGATGATGAAATGAGTTTTAGAACTGTTAGCAGTGAACACGAAACAACAGAACTGGGAACTGGAAGATTTGGTCTGTATAAAGACCATTATTTTTTCAAACCAACAGAAGGAGAAGAAATCTCGCTTCCTATAAAGGATATTCCAGACTGTTCGGTTTTCAACAGAACAAATTATAATTTTACAGACACAAAAGGTCTGCATTATGAAGTTTATACAAAAAATCTCGTAAATGTACGAAAATATCTTTCTGTCTGGAGAGTTTTACGAGAAGAACTGTAAAAAAAAATAGACTGTCCAAAAAAATAAAAATTGCGGATATAGAGTTTATCAAAATCACTTCATCTATACAGAATTGAAATTTTGAGCGACTCAATAATCACCACAAGGCTAACTTTTCGGACAGTCTTTTTTAATCTATGGACAAATCTAAAGGATGTAACGGCTCAAATCTTCGTGCTGAACCACATCTTCCAACTTGCTGTTTACATAATCCGCATCAATCTTAATTGTTTCACCTTTATGCTCATCGGCTTCAAAACTGATGTCTGATAAAACCTTTTCCATGATTGTGTGAAGACGACGAGCTCCAATATTTTCTGCCTTTGCATTTACATCTTCAGCAATAAAGCTCATTCGGTCTATAGCATCTTCTGTAATATCAAGAGTAACGCCTTCCGTAGAAAGCAAGGATGTATACTGCATTATCAAACTGTTTTTAGGTTCATTCAAAATGCGTTTAAAATCAGCCTGATGAAGAGAATCCAACTCTACACGCAATGGAAATCTACCCTGCAATTCTGGTATTAAATCACTTGGAGCTGCCACACTGAATGCACCAGCCGCAATAAACAGAATGTGTGTTGTATCTATTACGCCAAATTTTGTATTTACATTACTTCCTTCTACAATTGGCAAAATATCTCGCTGTACACCTTCCCGGCTTACATCCTGACCATGACTTTCTCCGTGAACAGCAATTTTGTCAATTTCATCAATAAAGATAATTCCACTCTGCTCTACCCGTTTTTTAGCTTCATCCGCAACCTTATCATGATCAACCATACCATCAAGAACTTCTTCTGTAAGGATTTTTCTGGCTTCTTTTATAGTTACAGAGCGTTTTTTAGAACGACCACCACCATTCATCATATTTAAAATGCCCTGCATACTGTTCTGCAAATCGTCAATTGAACCGCCTGCAATAATTTCCATATTAGGCATTCCGGTATTACGATGAACCATCATTTCTACTTCACGATCTTCCAGTTTTCCTTCTCTGAGCATTTGGCGGAACTTTTCCCGAGTATGATTTTCCCTTTCATCTGCCGCTTTTTCTTCATCCATTGCCTGTTGTTGAGCGGCGGCTTCATTGGCGGAATTAAGAGCGGCTTCCATATCAGAAGCAACTTTATTTAAGTCTATAGTAATTTCAGTAGCACTTGTTTGTGTCAAAAAACCAATTGGTCCATTTTTATCCACATTACTTGCACTAGATTTATCATTTCTTTCTGACTTATCTTTTGAAGATTTTTTATTTGAACCAGGAAGCAGCAAGTCCAGAAGTTTTTCTTCCACTACTTCTACAGATTTTTCTCTTAGAGCTTCTTCCATTTCCGCTTTAACATCATTATAACCAACAGACATTAAATCACGAATCATAGATTCAACATCGCGACCTACATATCCAACTTCGGTATATTTTGTAGCTTCAACTTTTAAAAAAGGTGCCCCGCAAAGTTTTGCAAGACGACGAGCAATTTCTGTTTTACCAACTCCAGTTGGACCAATCATCAAAATATTTTTAGGGGCAACTTCATCCCTGATTTCTTCCGGCAATTTTAATCTTCTAAAACGATTCCTCAAAGCAACTGCCACAGCCTTTTTTGCCCGTTCCTGTCCTATAATATAAGAGTTTAACTTTTCAACAATCTGTTTAGGGGTTAACTCATCATTTTTCGTAATTTCCATCATTTTCTCCTGCACCACGGCTTAACAACTTTGTGAATTATAATTCTTCTACAGTAATATTTTCGTTAGTATAGATACAAATACTTCCTGCGATATGCAACGATCTTTCAGCAATTTCCCGAGCCGACAAATCAGAAGAATCCAAATAAGCCAAAGCTGCAGAATATGCATAATTTCCACCTGAACCAATAGCTATTGCATCTTTTTCAGGCTCAATTACATTTCCATCACCACTAATTAAAAGAATTTTATTTTTATCTGCTACCAAAAGCATAGCTTCAAGTTTTTGAAGAGTTCTATCTGTTCTCCAAGCCTTGGCAAGTTCCACAGCAGAACGCATAATATCTCCATTATACTCTTTTACCTTTGATTCAAAACGGTCCAATAAAGTAAAAGCATCAGCAACACTGCCTGCAAAACCTGTCAGTATCTTTCCATCATAAATTTTTCGAACTTTTCTTGAATTGCCTTTACAAACAGTCTCGCCTAAGGTGCATTGTCCATCACCGGCCATTGCAACTTTTCCGTCTTTTTTAACAGCAAGAATTGTTGTACTTCTTATTTTTGGGTTTGCCATATATATCTCCTAAACTTCACTTATAAAACACCAATTTAAAATATAATAAAGAACTTTTATTTAGGCAAATATATTTGAATTAGATTTTTGTTATAACCGTCACATTTTTTTTATTTTTCGGTTCCATGAGGATGGGCTTTATTATAGACTTCAATCAATTTTTCCGTAGTTACATGAGTATATCTTTGGGTTGTACTTATATTTGCATGTCCCAACATTTCCTGAACTAATCGCACATCAGCACCATTTGAAAGCATAACTGTAGCAAAAGTATGTCTAAAAGCATGGGGATTAATATGATGATTTGTTCCTTCCACGCCAGAATATCGGTCAAGAATATAGCGGATTCCACCAACCGAAATAGGCTTTCCTTTTTGATTGATAAATAATTCCTGAGTCTGTTGAGAACAATGATTTTCTTCCAGTTTTTTTCTTCTATCTTCAAGATACAAAAATAATGCTTTCTGAGCCTGTTCCTCAAAATAAACAATTCTCTGCTTATTCCCCTTTCCTGTTACAATAGCACGAGAATAATTGTCCATAAAATCCTGCAGTTTAAGATTCGTTAACTCACTGATTCGGCATCCAGAAGAATAAAGCATGGTAAAAATTGCATGATCTCTAGTTTCCCAAAGCAATTCATTATTTACAGGCTCATGGCAAAGCTGATTTACTTCATTTTCTGTCATAAAGAGAGGAACTTTTTTAGGCATTTTTACAGTTTTAATTTCCAGAGCTGGATTCTTTTCCACATATCCATATCTCAAGGCATAAGAAAAAAGAGTTCTAAAAGCGGCAATAAATCTGTTTACACTGGAAGCTGCTTTATTCTGCTTAGACTGCTGGCCTATACACAACAAAAGATTTTCTTTTGTAATCTGAGTAATATCAATGGTAGGAGTTAAAAGGCTTTTCAGCTGTTCCAGATCATTTTTATAACCAATGACTGTATTTTCAGAAAGCCCTTTAACTGCAGAAATATATAAAAGAAACTCATCAACTAATTCACTCAGAACCATACTTAATTATCGGCTTCTTTTTGGTAATTTCAAGCACAATTCTCAGCTCTAGTCATTTTCAGATTCAAAACCTGCACCAAGCCCCATATCATCTGCACTATGTAAATACGAACAGTCAGGATTGATACAAGATTTATAATTTCCATTCTTTTTATCAAACTTCTCAACCAAGAACCATCCGCACTGAGGACAATACTGGTCAATTGGTTTGTAATGACTTATAAAATTGCACTTTGGATAATTGGTACAGCCATAAAAAGCCTTTCCTCGTCCCTTGGTCTTTCGCTCTACAATTTCACCACCGCAATCTTTACAAGGACATTTTGCCAGTGGAATAGATTTAGTATTATGACAGGTTGGAAATCCTGAACAAGCAAGGAAGAATCCAAAACGACCCAATTTTTTTAGCATTGGCTTTCCACATAATTCACAAACCTTATCAGTTTTTTCATCCAAAAAGCCTTTTACACTTTCTTGAGTTGTCATAACTTCATCAACTCGCTCTTTAAAGCCTTTGTAAAAATCTCCAATCAGTTTATTCCAAACAATTTCATCCTGGGCAACTTTATCCAAATCTTTTTCAATTTGCGCCGTAAACTCTTCATTTATTACAGCTGGGAAGGATTCAATTAAGATTTTGTTTATCATCTTTCCAAGTTCTGTTGGAACCAGCTGCTTATTACTTCGAGTAACATAATAACGATCCAAAAGAACAGAAATAATCTGTGCATAAGTAGAAGGACGACCTATCTCCTTATCTTCCAGCATCTTTACAATTGTAGATTCGTTGTATCTTGCAGGTCCCTGGGTAAAATGCTGTTCAGGATGGAACTTTTGTACTTTAATCTCTTCACCTTCTTTTAATGCAGGTAAGCTTGAAGATTTTTCTTCTTTTGATGAAAGCTGTTTTATTACATTATAAAAACCTTTTTCCGTAATTTTACTTGAAGCAACTCTAAACACTGCATCACCAGCAGTAATTTCCACACTAGTTGTTACCATTTTTGCGTTATTCATCTGAGAAGAAACAAATCTTTCCCAAATTAATGAATAAAGCTTAAACTGATCATTGGTAATTCCAGATTGACCAGGTTTTGAGGTTATATATTGTTTTAAAGTATCAGGAGAATAAGAAGTATAAGTTGGACGAATACCTTCGTGAGCATCCTGAGCAGATTTACCAACTGCATAATGAATTGGTTCCTCTGGTAAATCCGTTGGATAATTTTTTGAAATCCAATTTCGCACATCCGCCAAGGCAGTTTCAGAAATACGTACAGAGTCAGTTCGCATATAAGTGATTAAACCAACCCGTTTACTTCCAATTGTAACACCTTCATAAAGCTGCTGAGCAATCTGCATAGTTTTTCGCGAAGTAAAACCTAACCGATTTGCGGCGGCCTGCTGTAATTTAGAAGTGGTAAAAGGTGGCTTTGGATGAACTGTTTTATCAGTTTTTTTAATTGAAGAAACCACGCAAGGTGCATTTTCAATTATCTTGATAATATCATTTACCAAAGCTTCATTTTTAAGTTCAGGAACTTCACCTTTATATTTTACCAATTGGGCTGTAAATGCAGATTTGTTTTTAATAAAGTCTGCATCCAAAGACCAATACTCTTCTGGAAGAAAATCTTCAACCTCTTTTTCCCGTTCACAAATTAAACGGAGAGCCACAGATTGAACTCGTCCCGCAGAAAGTCCATTTTTTACTTTTTCCCACAAAATTGGACTTAAATTATAGCCAACAAGACGATCTAGAACACGACGAGCTTTTTGGGCATTTACTTTTGCTTCATCAATTTCACCAGGATGCTTTACCGCTTCTGTAATGGCAATTGGAGTAATTTCGTTAAAAACAATTCTACTGATTTTTGCATCTGTTTTATCTTTTAAAGCTTCATTAAGATGCCAGGCAATTGCTTCTCCTTCACGGTCATTATCCGATGCCAGTAAAACATAATCTGACTTTTTTGCTTCTTTCTGAAGATCTTTTAATAATTTTGCACGACCTCGCACCGTTATATATTCAGGTTGAAAATCATTTTCAATATCAATTGCCATTCTTGACTTTGGTAAATCAATTAAGTGACCCTGGGATGCCTTTACTGTATAACCAGCTCCAAGATATTGTTCAATATTGTCGGCTTTTGTTGGAGATTCCACAATTACAAGTGTTTTTTTTGTTGCTTTACCAGAAGATTTTCCCTTGGTTTTCTTTGATGAAGTTTCGTTTTTGGAGTTTTTAGTTGTTTTTTTTGCTGTAGCCATATTATTCATCCTCAAAAAGCAATCCCTGTTGATTTTTATAAAAACGTTTTCCTGGTTCTTCCATTTGACATTTACAAAAATCTGCAAAGTTTTTTATTACCGGAGCACCCTGTTCCAGATACTTTTCCAGCGTATTTTCATATTTATATTTACTCACCTTTCCGGCAGCATAATCATTTTTTAACTGATCTTTTACATTCGCAGAAACAGATTGTGCCATTTCTCCAAGAGAAACTTCATGCACCATCAAATCTCTGTTGTATTCAATAGCAAAATCGGCAGTAATAAGGGCACCACTACCAGCTGGAGCTTCAACCACAACAACGCCACTGGAAAGTCCAGCAATAATTCTATTTCTTCCCACAAAATGCCAGTTTACAATAGGCGTTTTTGGCTCATACTCACTAATTAAACAACCGCCTGTTTGTAAAATCTGTTCTGCCAGTCTTTTATGCCCTGTAGGAACAACTTCATCTATAGCGCTAGGTAAAACCGCAATAGTTTTTCCAACCTGTTCTGTTTCTCCCTTATCCATAGAATCAAAATAAGCGTTCAATGCACCCTTATGAGCAAATCCATCAGCCCCATTAGCCAAACCAGAAACTACATTGTAACCGGCCATTGCTGCATCATAAGCTAGTTTTTGGGCTGCTTCCTTACCAGAAGGTGTAATCCGCCTTGTTCCAACTATGGAAATATTCTTATTCTCTGTCAATGCTTTTTCATTTCCTCGACAAAAAAGAAGAAAAGGCGGATCATTTATTTGCCTTAATAATTCCGGATAATCATTATCAGAGTTTAAAAGAATCTTTATTTTTAAAGACTGACAATAATACAAAGCCTTTTGCGCCATTCTAAGATTTTCCTGACCATCCCATGAATCTTTTTTAAAGGCTCTGTGTAATAAGTCAGAAATATCACCTATAGACATTAATGCAAGGGTGTTAGAACTGTCAATATTTTTTAATAAAAAATTTTTCTCTTCAAAAGAAAGAAATGTCATTCTCCCAAGAGATAGTTGTAAAAGATGAAAATCATCACTCGTTATATGCTGCATTAAGAACCGTCTTCTTGTTTCCCTCCGCTGTTGCTTTTGTTTCAGCAGATTTTGTAGTTTCTATAATTTTATCATACATACTTGCAGATTTGTCAAATTCAAAAGTTGAATAATAGGCTCTTGCCAGCACAAACATTGCATCAAGATTTTTTGTATCAATAGTCAGAAGTTTTTCCAAAAGAGGAACCGCTTTTTCAGGCTCATCAAGTTCAAAGACATAAAGAACACTTAAACCATACAAAGCACGAACATAACGCTCTTCAATAGTTATTGCCCTTAAATAAGCATCTTCCGCCAATTTTAAATAATTATATTTTACCTCGTTTGTTCCACTGGCATTATAGTCCAAAGCCGCATGAGACATATATCCAGCACAAACTCCCACATAATAATAAAGATTCTGATTATCAGGATAATATTTTAATGCTTCCTGAAAACACTTTAAGGCTTCTCCATACATCTTTGTATCAAGATATCGGGTTCCCAGGATTTTATACCAGATTCCAATCTGACTATGAGCAAGTTGAATATCTGCAGCCCGCTCTCCATATTTTGAGATTGCCTCTTTTAATTCTTCGATAGTTGTAGGATTTGAAACTCCTTCTTCCATTTTTTGATAACGAATTACATTCTTATTAGAAACTCCACAGGAACATAAAAAAATCATAAAAAGGAAAGAGAGTAAAGCTAATGATTTTTGTTTCATAAAATCCTCCAACATACTTAAAATATAACTATAAAATCTATCTGTAACAATAATTTTATTTTATTTTTGGAAACTTAATTAATTTTTATCGGTAAACTCTTTAGAAGCAGACAAATCAGCAGAAGAGTCAATTAATGTATCTGGTTTTGGAAAATATTTTTTATGAGCTTCTGCTAGTTGATCATCTGTAACATGAGTATAAATTGTTGTAGTTGATAAATCGGAATGACCAAGCAATTCCTGAACAGAACGCAAATCTGCACCACCAGCCAGAAGATGAGTTGCAAAAGAATGACGCAATGTATGAACCTTAGCTTCCACCCCAGCCAAGGCTTCTAATTCCTTAAAGCGCTTCCAAACGCCTTTTCTAGAAATAGGTTCTCCCCTATAATTAACAAAAAGTTCCGCAACATTTTTACCGTTAGTTAATTGAGGACGAACTTCTTCAATATAATTTCTAAGTTTTTCGAAGGCTCTATCACCAAAAGGAACAAGTCGCTCCTTATCACCTTTACCGTGAACTAAAATAAGCCGCTCATTCATATGAACGTTTGCAATTTTTAATTCACAAGCTTCACTAATTCGTAATCCACAGGAATAAATTAATTCAAAAAGAGCTGAATCTCGTTTTCCACAAAGAGTTTTTGTATCGATGTTTTCGAGGAGAGAATCCACTTGTTCTACAGAAAGAACTCTAGGCAGGTTTCTGTTTATTTTTGGACGCTCCAGCAAAAGGGCAACATTTTCTTCCCACATCTGTTTTCTAACAAGATAATCACCTAAAGCCCGTAAAGCTGAAATATCTTTTGCAATAGTTACTTCATTGCAACCTTCAGTCTGGCGCTTTATCAGATAATATGTAAGATTCTGAACTGTTACATCCTTAAGCTTTATGCGTTCTGTTGTAAGCCAATTTAAAAAATCTTCACTTGAGATTTTATAAGTTGCAGCTGTTTTTTCTGCATCTCGTTTTACAAGAATTAAGTCCGTATAAAATTGATTCAAGAGAAGTTCAATTGTCATAATCTATTCGTCTTTAAGATTTATTCCTCTACCGAAATCTCTTTTTTTACGCCATATAGAAGGCATATCTTCCGATCGAGTAAATCCATCTGGCATATTCAACTGTTTTCGTTTTGGCTGCTCGTACAAAGTTTCATCGTCCTCAAACAATGAATCACCTAAAGAACCAGTTTTTTCTTTTCCGGCAGCGGATTCTGGCTCTAAAAATGGATTTGTAGCAAAAGGAATAGAATCATCAGAAGCAGGATTTCTAACAACATCTTTTCCATGCTGCAAAGGATTTTCTGCAAAGCGTCCTTTTGATTCACCCGACTGATTATTTCCACCAGCAAAAGGATTATTCGAAAGAGATTCTTCAGTAGAAGATGGTTTTGTATTAAAAAGCTTTAAGAACTCTGATGAACTCAAAGTATTTTCATCTCGTACTTCTGGAGTCTGTTCAACTACAGGTTTTTGAACCACAACTTCTTCTTTCTTTTCTTCCTGCTGCTTTTCAAAACCAGTAGCAATAACGGTTACGCTAATTTTATCTTCCATTTGTGGAGATGTAACCTGTCCCCAATAAAGATTAAAGTCTTTTGCCGCAGATGCTGTAATGATTTTACAGATATCATCAACTTCCGACATAGAAACTTCTTCTGAAGCACAAATATTTATAAGAATATTTTTAGCACCATCAATATGAGAATCTTCCAGCATTGGATTAGAAATTGCTTTTGTTGCCGCTTCAACTGCACGATTTTCACCTTCACCAATTCCAACACCAAGAATAGCATTTCCCTGTCCCTGCATTGTATTTTTTACATCGGCAAAGTCTGTATTTACATCACCAGGACGAACAATTATGCTTGAAATGCCTTCCACACCCTGTCTCAAAACATCGTCAGCAACACGGAAAGCCTGTTTTACAGAAGTATTTTTATCTACTACTTTCAAAATCTGCTGATTAGGAATTACAATCATTGAATCAACCTGTTCATGCAGTTTTTCAAGACCAGCTTTTGCCTGACGCATTCTAACCGGACCTTCAAAATCAAAAGGTGTTGTTACAACTGCAACTGTAAGAGCTCCAAGTTCACGGGCAATTTTTGCAACTACAGGAGCAGAACCTGTACCTGTTCCACCACCCATACCTGCTGTAACAAAAACCATGTCTGCACCACGCAAAGCATTGGTAATCAACTCTTTATCTTCTTCAGCAGCTTGTTCTCCCATTTCTGGACGACCACCTGAACCAAGACCTTTTGTTACTTTCTGACCAATCGCAAGTTTTTTCTTTGATTTTGAAAGTTCAAGAGCCTGTAAATCCGTATTAATGGCAATGAACTCCACACTCTTAATGTTAGCGTCAATCATTCGGTTAACAGCGTTTCCACCGCCACCACCACAACCAATAACTTTAATTACCGTCGGGCACATTTTATTCAAAGTTTCATCACCAGGCAAAGTTGTGTTTTCATCCTCAACAATTGATAAATCTGAAAAATCCATAAATCCTCCCTTTTTTCAGAAAACCACAAAGGCTAAAAAAACAGTTTCTTCAATCGTCTAAAAATATTTTCAGATTCATTCTGTTTTGAACTATTCTTTCTTTTTGTCTTTTTCCGACTATCCCTATTTTCAACAATTTTTTTATTTGCCACAACAAGACCAATTGCAGTTGCAAAGTCTGCCTTATGATATTGTTCCACCAGACCACCCATTTTATCAGGTTTACCAATTCTAACTGATGAAGTATTGAACACACTCTGAGCCAGTTCTACAACACCATCCATCAGAGCTCCACCACCAGTTAAAATAATATTTCCAGAAAGCTGTTTTATAGAATCATCTGTATTTCGTTTTACTGCGGCTTTTACCATAGTAAAAATATCTTCCATTCTAGCCTGAATTATTTCGCACAAATCAGTTTTTCCAATTCGCTCAGGAGGTCTTCCACCAACGCCAGGCAATACTACATCATAATCATTATCAATACTAGGAAGCCAGCAACATCCAGATTCAAGTTTTATTTTTTCTGCAGCGGCCGCCGGTATGCCTGTAACAATGGCAATATCATTGGTTACATTATTACCACCAACTTCTATGGATACTGTAGTGATTGGAGCTCCATGAAGTAAAACTACAACATCAGTTGTTCCAGCGCCTAAATCAATTAATATGGAGCCCAATTCCATTTCATCTTCATGACAAACTGCCTGAACTTCCGCAACAGTCTTTAACATAACTGCATCAAGTCCATAGCCTGCCCGCATAATACAAGAACGAAGATTCTGAATAAGATTTTTTGAAACTGTAATGATATGAACTTTAGCTTCGAGTTTAACACCCAATCGATTTAATGGATTTGCAATTCTTCCCACTTCATCAACAATATATTCCTGAGGAATTACATGAATCTTTTCTCTATCAGCAGGATAACGCAAAGCAGTTGCTACTTCAATTACTTTAGCAATATCTTCCTCTGTAACTGCACTGCTATTATTTTTTCCATTTGCTCGGATTGGAACAATGCCACTGTTATTCTGACTTTCGATTTGTGCACCACCAATGGAAGCAATTACTGAATTAACAATAATTCCACCTTCCTGCTCAGCAGCTTCAATAGTAGCCTTTATAACATCTTTGGCTTCTTCAATATTTACGATTACACCAGAACGCAAACCAGCAGATTTTTTGGCGGCAGTTGCGATAATTTGAAGATTTCCATTCTCATCAACTTCACCAATTGCAACTCTGATTACGCTTGTACCTATATCAAGTCCAACAATAAAACGGTCTTCTGCCATGTCTTAAAATCCCCTCTATCTAACCTTGCAAGAAACTGAACCGTATCGTAAATCAACTTCAGAAACTGTTGTATCAAGAAGATTGATTACATCAAGTACGACCATCATATACTTTAACGACTCTTCATTCAATGATCGGTCAGTTAAAACTTTTATTTTAGATTGAGCTGGGATTAATTCCAATTCATAGCTACCTAATTCTGTTGGAAGAACACAGATTTCAGAAATACCGGCAAAATAATTTTTACCAAGTTCTTTAATTTTTGCAATCTGTTCAATGAGCGATTTATACTGAGAAGCAATACGCATTCCACCAGAAAGATGTTCTACATTAATTCCAGAAATAATTGGAACTTCATTACTATCTACAATATTGTTTTTAATTGGATACAAAACTCCATTACGATCAATTTGAACAGGATAAGAAGTGCCATTTTCTTCTACAAAAGTTAAAGCTACAGGCATTCTTTCTACGACATCAATATAAATCTTATCGGGAAACTTCTTTTCTACTGTAACTTTTTCTAAACCTGGTTCGGAAGATAAAATTGATGCTGCCATATCGACATCAAAATCAAACCAGGTTGTGCTGTTCATTGGTAAAAGAAGCATTGCAATTTCTTCTGCTGAATAAGAGTTCTGTCCGTTAACAGTTACTTTTGGGCTGCCAAAACTTGGAATTACATACTTATACACAACAAGTTCTGCCGCAAGAAAAAAACAAAGAATAAAGAAAATAATTTTGACGACCTTTATTTTCTTATCTTCTGAGTCAGGTTTATCTGGACCATTTGGCATAGATACTTCAGTTTCAATTTTTTCGTTGTAATCTTCATCCATTAACAAAACAAAATCACTCATTTTTTTCTCTTCCTTTTTGTATTAAGCAATAGTTTCAATGATAAAATCAAAGAACCGTTAAATTATCAATATTTATTTCTGTGTAAGTCGTATTTACATCATCCTTTATTTCTTCGCATCGGGAAGCATTCAAAATAAATCCACACATCGCCAGTGTAATCATTATGGAAGAACCACCCACGGAAAAAAACGGAAGGGGAATACCTGTAGAAGGTAATACACCGCAAACAACTCCGCAATTTACTAAAGACTGTAAAAAAATTACAGAAACGCAACCAAAGCAAGCATAAGCTGCAAATCTGCTTGGAGTTCTGAAGGCCGCTCTATATCCTCGCCAGGCAAAAAATCCTAACAAGGAAAGATAAATTACAACGCCAACAAAGCCCATTGCTTCCGACCATCCTGCAAAAATATAGTCAGCTTGAACTTCTGGAATGCTATTTAATTTTGACAAACCTCTTCCAATACCGGAACCCCATAAACCACCAGCGGAAATTGCATTTTTTGCGGCATTTGTCTGGTAGTTATAAGATGATGCTCCTTCATTTGGTTTTAAAAAGCCAATGATTCGCTCAATTCTGTACTCTTCTGAACCGATTAAAATACAGCACAAAGGTAAGGCGACTATGACAAAAATGATTAGCCATTTTAACTTTGCACCAGAAACAAAAAATATCAGAATACCAATTACAGTTATAAATGCTGAAGTTGAAAAATCTTTTTGAAGGACGACCAGCAATATCATTCCCATAAAAATACCAACACAAGGCATAACATCTCTGTCTTCGGGATTTTCAATCTGGAACTGCTTATCAAAATAGTTGGCCAGATACAAAACAAGAGAAAACTTTATCAATTCCGAGGGTTGGAAAGAAAAATTAAAAGGCATTCTAATCCAACGACGGGCTCCATTTTTTTCAATGGACAAAGGTTTTATAAAGGTTAAGAAACATAGCACAAGAGAAATGATTGTAATGTAGAAAACTGCAGATCTTATGGTTTTCATATCCACAAAAAGGAACAATAAAAACAAAATAAGTCCTACTCCAGAACAGATTAACTGACGGCGAACAAAATACAAAGCATCGTTGTTAAAAAACCGAGAAGCATAATTTTGAGAGCAGACGAACATTGTAAAAAGTCCCAAACCCCATAAAAGCAGCATGGAAATTAGCAGAGCCATATCGCAACGATGATAACTTTCCGAAGGGCGCTGTGCATTAAAATTATATTGATTCATTTAGACACCTCCCTCCGATATTGTTTTAGCAGTTCCAAGCATTGGCAAAAGTTTTTCTAAACCAAGGCTGTGGGATGCTTTTAAAACGATTAAATCATTTTCTTTTGCATTTGTTATAATTGCTTCAGCTATTGAATTAAATGATTCCACCGAATTGTTTTCAAAATACAAAATCTTATTTTTCTGTTTATCTTCTGCGGAATAAAGAGTGTTTAATTCTTTATAGGCCGCTGACATTTCTTCACCAACCAGTACAATCATTCCTACTTTCGACGGTGATTCTTGTACAATTTCTTTTAGGAGTAAACCAATTTTTTTATGAGCGTCAAAGGATTTTTCTCCCAGCTCCTTCATATCACCAAGAACAAAAATTAAAGAACCTGCAGTTGTAAGTTTCTGACAAAAATCGATAACTTTTCCCATGGAATCAGGATTTGCATTATAACAATCAGAAATTACTTTTGTATTTACCCCAGATTTCATTTTAAAAGTCTGAACTTCCATTCTTCCAGACACTGCTGCCATTTTTTCAATACCAGATTTTATTTCTTCCACAGAAATGCCTGTTTCTAAAGCAAGAGCAATTACTCCCAATGCATTCTGATAATTATATTCTCCAACCAGTGGCAAAGTAATTTTTACGCCATTTAATTCAAAAGAAGTGCCGTCAAGACCTTCATCAGCTAAAAATTTTACACCACTCTCTGATTCTGGAACTGTTTTTCCAAATTTAACAACTTTTCCTACAACTTTTTCTGTACAAAAATCTGCAAAATCGTCAGTGTCAGGAATAAAGGCACAACCATCAGCAGGAATATAATCAAAGGCTTTTCGTTTTTCTTCGGCAATTTTTTCTCGGGAACCTAAGATTCCAATATGGGCGGTTCCAATATTTGTAATAAGCCCATACTTTGCTTTTAAAACCTTGGAAATTTCTCCAATTTCATTTTCCCGATTCATACCCATTTCAAAAATTCCAACCTTATGGTCTTTTCTTATTCCAAAAACCGATAAAGGCAAACCTGTTTCAGAGTTGAAGTTTCCTTTTGTATAAACAACAGCATTTTCGCCAAAATGTTCTTTAAAGACAGAAACTGTAATCTCTTTGGTCGTAGTTTTTCCACTGGAACCTGTTATACAAATTTTTAACAATTCAGGAAATTTTGCTACATAAGCTTCTGCAGCATCCTGTAAACCGTGCAAAGTATTTTCTACCTGTACAAAACAAACCGATGGATTTTCTTTTACCAGTTTGTTATAAAAATCAGAATTTGATTCATACTCCTTTTTATTTAAAAGAACTGCACCTGGAGATTTTTTCAAAACCTCGGGAATATATTTATGGCCATTTTGAAATTCGCCTACCAATGGCACAAATAAACAAGGTTTTTCGGCACAAACATTTCTGCTGTCAGTCTGAACATCCACAAAATAGCAATCTGCGGCACCAAGTTGAATTCCATTAACAGAAGAAATCAATTCATTTTTAGTTAATAAACTTTCAGTCATTTTTTCTCTCCTGTAATTTCAACTCGAATAATATCGTCACTTTCCGCTTTATGCATACCCAATTCTTCGGTAGCAATTTTTTCAATTCGTTCTGCACTAGACAGCAAACTTATTTCACTTACCAGCTTTTTATTTTCTTCAATCAATTTTTCCTGTTTCTGCTCCATTGAAAGGATTTCTTTGGTCAAGTCTGTATATCTTTTAGCCTGAAAAGCATACAGAAACAACATCACAGGAATCAATGCCGCAATAATCAAAAAGAGAATCGTTATTAAAACTTTTTTTATCTGAACTTTTCTAACTCTATTCATTCTAATAACCTATTACTCCATCCAAATGATATTCCGTGGCATCTTTTATTTTTCGAACAACCCGTAGTTTTGCACTTCTTGAAGGTGAATTATTTTTAATTTCTTCTTCTGTAGGGCAAACAGGCTTACGAGTTAAAATTTCGGCACAAGGAGTACCACCACAGCGACACATTGCCACTTCTGGAGGACAAACACATTGTTTTCCCAAATTTCTAAAATAATTTTTTACAATTCTATCTTCCAGGGAATGAAAAGTAATCACGCCCATCTTTCCACCAGGCAGCAAATCGTTAAAAGCCGAATGCAAAGCTTCAGGAAGACGCTTCAATTCGCTATTAACTGCAATTCTCAATGCCTGAAAAGTTCTTGTAGCAGGATGAATATTTCCATATCTGTAATTTGACGGAACTGCATTCCAGATTATATCAGCCAAAGCCTTTGATGCTTCAATTCTTCCACCCTGTCGTGCTTCTACAATCGCTCTTGCAATTCTACGGCTATATTTTTCTTCACCATACAAATATATTAAATCTGCAAGTTTTTCTTCCGGTAATTCGTTCACCAAATCCCCAGCTGATTTCCCTGCATTTTCATTTAAACGCATATCCAGCTGTTCATCATATCTAAATGAAAATCCTCTGGCAGAACGCTCATAATGAAAAACAGAGATACCTAAATCAAAGAGAATAAGATTTGGCCGTTCATATTCTTCGGGATAATTTGCATAAAAATCATTAAACCATCCATTGTAAAAATGCATTCGTTCCCCAAACTCAGCCAACCGTTCTTTTGCCCGAGCTTGAATTACAGAATCTGCATCCAGACCAATAATCGAAAGATTTTTATACTTAGAGAGAAAATTGTAGCTATGTCCACCCTCACCCAAAGTTGAGTCAATCATCAAAGCATGATTTTCATAAGACTCACCCAGCGGAGACAAATATTCGAGACATTCGTTTAATAATACTGGAGTATGAACAATTTCCATTATAGTAAAAATTACCAGAGCCCAATGTTACATCAGGCCCTGGCAAAATCCCCTTCCACCCAAAGAATAAATATATATGTTTAATTAAAAACCAATATCATTAAAATCTTCCGCAGCTTCACGGAAAGATTCTTCAGTTTGGTTCAAATATTCAAGATAAGCATTTGAATCCCAGATTTCTACATACTTAGCCATACCAAGAATAGTACAATCTTTGCTTAATCCCGCATATTCACGCAAACTTTGTGGAATAGATAAACGTCCAGATTTATCAAACTCAACATCCTGTGCAGGAGTTATAAAGCGACGAACAACCATCATGCTTTTTTCTTTAAGAATTGAAGCATTGCTTGTCACTTTAGATTGAAATTGATCCCATTCATCCATAGTAAAAAGCCATAAGCAGTTATTTAAACCTTTGGTGACCATAAGTGCATTTTGATCAATAGAAGCCCGCAATTTTGCAGGAAATAAAATGCGACCCTTCTCATCTAATGTATTATTGTATTCACCAGTTAATAGATTCATACCCACTTACTACCACTTTTTACCACTTTTTCCCACTTATCAATCATTTTATCGTAAAAAACTCTAAAGTCAATGGCTATTTCTACCAATAATCTAAAAAAGCATTTATTTTTTTTCTAAAAAATATATACACAAAAATACTTCTATCTTGATAAGTAATATGTATAGGTATTTTCCCTTATGAGTATCAATGTTTATAACGAAAGTCATCTTCACAAAACCATTAAACTTCTTTATGCGGAAAACTCAAAAGGCCAAGTAGAAGTAAATGCCGACGGACATATTTACGATATCGTTACCTGTTCGGGTGAAATCATAGAAATCCAAACAAAAAATCTTGCCAGTCTTTTACCCAAAATAATGGATGCCTTGCAAAAAGGCAGAAAAATTACATTGGTTCATCCGGTTATAATCACAAAAAAAATAAATCTTTATGATGAGGAAGGAAAATTACTATCTTCAAGAAAAAGTCCAAAAAAAGGTTCTATCTACGATATTTTCAGAGAATTAACAGGCATATATCCAATACTTCTCCATAAAAACTTTGCCTTAGAGATTTTGGAAGTAAATATTTTGGAAATTAGAAAAAAAATGACAGAACCAGTTCAAACAAAAAATCAGAAAAGACGCTATAAAAAAGATTGGATAAAAACCGACAAACGCCTTGATGAAATCATTAACAGAAAGATTTTTAAAACAAAAAAAGATTACCTGAACTTACTGCCAGATAATCTTCCAAAAGATTTTTGTGCAAAAGATTTAATTAAAAGCATAAAAGAAAGCAACAACCTTCCCTCAACTGCCGCTAAATCCGCCTATTTAATAATCTGGGTTTATTCACGAATGAACTTATTAACCCCAACAGAAATTAGAAACAGAAATCATTTTTATAAAATCACTGAATCTACAGAAGAATAGTAATAGAAGCGGCTCCCTTTATAATTAAATCTCCATTTATAAAACTTGTAAACTCTAAAATTGAATCATCATCAGTGTCTGAGTTAAAGTTTACACCATACAAAAAGCCCCAGTTTCCACTAACATAAGCACTAAAAATCAAGCGATGATTTAATATTGGTAGATGGAATCCAACTTCTGGAAAAAGATTAAACTGCATAAATGCAAGAGAATTGGAATCTAGCAAAATTGTAGAATTAGAAAGCATTACTGCCGCCAATCCCATATTCATTGTCATATTAAAATAAAAAATATCACCCGCATAACACATTTTTTCCACAAAACCCGCAGAATAAAAATTTGCGTTATAAATTACATTAGTTTTTCCAGTAGTCTGGGCACCCATAGTTTGAGTTACAGAATAAGGTTTAGAAAACCAGCTTGTATAAAGTCCAAAAGAAGTCTCCATATCAGTTTCAATCTTACCTTCAACTCCATCTCTATTAAAAAGCAAGCTGTAAATATAAGGCAAAAATAATTTTCCATTGGTAGAAAAATCTAAATCAATTTCATCAAACTTAGAATATTGAAAAAGAGTTTTTCCTACAGGCATAGAAGAAAGAGTTCCATCTTCATCACAGAATTTTAAATCTGAATATTTTGGAGTTACACCAATTCTAAAAGCTTCACGACTATAAGACAATTTTATATCTGCACTACTTCTCCATGGATTAAAATAGTCATAATGAGTATTGAACAGATGAAAAATATCTGCAATTCCCACAACAATTTTCATTTTGTTGTAATATTCACCCAAGCCGTCATTCATGGCATATTGTTTCAACAACATTTTCTGAGGTCTTTTTCCAAAAGAAGTTTCATAATTTAATTTTATTTCTGGTAAAAATCTTGTATAAAGCACAGCTTCATATTTTGCTAAAGGTAGTCCCACAGTAACATAATCCAACATAGAAGCCTGATCTGGTATCCATGAACTGTATTCATAATCGGCATTCAACTTTACCACAAAACCTTTATCCATAAAGTTTTTATAGCTTTTAGAATCACCTTTAAAAAATTTTTTTCCATTATCTTGTTCATCATCCAATTCAAAAGATTCCCAAGAATCATCTAAATCTTCATCAAAATTATCAAACTCATAGTCAAAATCGTCATCATAATCTAAATCATCAAAAATATTGGCAAAAGTGAAAACAGTAAACAAACTAACTAAAATAACTAATAAACCTTTTTTCATTTTTCCTCCTAAACCACTAAAACATATCAGAGTTTTATAATTTTTACAAGAAAAACATATTATCAAGACATACTGCACTTAAAATCTTGACCCAATCGTTTTTTAAATTTGCATAAAGCCTAAATAAAAAAACCGTTCCAATAACGAAACGGTTTTTATTTTGCACTACTAATTTTTATAGATTACTAAAATTACCAGTTATCAAGCATATCATCTTCGTCATGGTTTTCCATATCATAAAGATCTGTAACAGCACGAAGATCATCAAGATACATATAGAAAGAACCACGAGCCTGTTCTGGATTACAATCTACACGGAAACCAATAATTTTGAAACCTGGTTTATCACCGTAGTAAACGCTGCTCTGAACAATACCATGAACACCATCTTCACTTGGTGGAACAACACAAGTAAGTTTTTTCCATCCACTAAAGCCTAAGTTACCAAGATAAAGTTCAAAGTTCTTTCCAAAATAATCCTGAACCAAAACATACATATCATGCATCTGATTTCGACCACAAACCCACATAGAAACAGTTTTTACAGTTCCTTCAATTGGTAATGGACGACCAGAAGTGATTGTAAAGGAATCAATTCCACGACGGAAGAAATCTACTTTTACACCAAGAACCTGAGTATCTTCATCTTCATGGCCTTCATCTTCTTTTAATGGTTCCTTCATAGATGGAGCTCCATCAAAAAGACGAGCAGAAATTACACCGTCATCTGGAGAAATATGTACATACCAAGAACCTTCTCGTTCAAATTTATCAACAGAAACTTCTCTTAAAGACATCATTGCAGAACCTGCACCAACAGATTCTGGATTTGAACCAGAAATACTCTGTGCAAAAAGAACACAGTTTAAAGCAAGGGCAGAAACCAAACCGAATGCTAAAGTCTTTTTTAAACTTAATTTCATTTTGCGTCTCCTGAAGAAAGAGCTCTAGAAGAGTCTCCAAAATTAACATCATTCAATTCATAACCATCATAGATGAAAGAAAGTGAATTAGATGTAAATTTAATATGATCAAAGAAAACTACATAATTATCAACAAATTCTGAAGCATCAGAACGGATTCTAAATCCAACAAGTGTCATATTTTCAGGACCACTTCTAAGATGTGAATGCTGCTGAATATATGTAGGAACATTTACAACAATATTTTTCCAACCTTTGAATGCAAGATTTCCTGCCTGCAAAACATGAATACGACCTAAAGCATCACGCAACATAACTTCAAGAGTATAGTTATAATTTGCACCCCAAACCCAGAAATCCATTGCACTTACAGTTCCAATAAAAGGAATCTCGAATGGCTTTCCATCTTTTGTTGGATAAATTTCAAACCAGTTGTCACCCTTTCTGTCAAAAGCAGTCTTAACACCAAAAACTTTATGTTCAACACCGCTTCCTTTGAGCAACTGTTTTAATGAATTAGAAATACCGTCATAATATCCGAATTTTGGATATCCTTCAGCAACGAAACGACTAGAATTTACAGCCCAATCCCAATTTAAGGTTTCACCATTGTACAGATAGTTCTGTCCATTAGCTGCATCAAAACTGTCCATTAAAAATGTCTCAATGCTTCTTGAACTTGGCTGGCTAAATGCTGGCAAACCAAAAACAAAAAAACATGCAAGACCAACAAAGACTTTAAGTCCCCTCTTCATGCAAAACTCCTTGATACTTTTAACATCCGAATAATTTTAGGAATATAAAAGATTTATACTCACATATTATCGGCATAATAATTCAAATTTATAATATATTTGATTATATTTTGTATAATTGTGTTTGTCAAATGTAATTAACCTTGTAGATTGTAAGTTTTTTTTAACTCAGGCGAAGTACCTTTTTTTTCAATAAATTAAAACCACAAAACCTTCATCTTAACTACTCTCAGGTGTTCCAGGGCTTACCTACGGACGGCTTCACTTCGTTCAGCAGCTACGCTCCCTTCCATACCTGCGCCAGACTTTGATTTTATTAGTTTAATCTCCTCATTGCTTTTTTATTCTAATTACAATAATATATTGTAAGAAATATCACTTTTATAAGGATGTTAATTATGGCTAACGTTAGTTACAAAGAACTTGGTCTTGTAAACACAAAAGATATGTTTGCAAAGGCTTTTAAAGGCGGATATGCAATTCCTGCATATAACTTCAATAACATGGAACAGATGCAGGCTATTGTTCAGGCTGCAGTTGAAACAAAATCTCCAGTAATCCTTCAGGTATCAAAGGGAGCTCGAGCTTATGCTAATGCTACTCTCCTCCGCTACATGGCTCAGGGTGCTGTAGAATATGCAAAAGAACTTGGTTGTCCAAACCCACAGATCGTTCTTCACCTTGATCACGGTCCAAACTTTGAAACATGTAAAGACTGTATCGACAACGGATTCTCTTCTGTTATGTTCGATGGTTCTGCTCTTCCATACGATGAAAATGTTGCAGAAACAAAGAAAGTTGTTGAATACGCTCACGCACACGGAGTTACAGTAGAAGCTGAACTTGGTGTTCTTG
>JAKSTL010000003.1 GCA_024402595.1 Treponema sp.
ATCTGTCATTTTTCCCACCGCTTAGAATTCTATCACATTTGAATTTCTTTAAACATATTTTATTGCCTTGTGAGTGCCTTTATTTTTTCTGCAAGCATAAGTGTGAAAAACAAACTGCCGTTCAAAGACAGGTTCAAGGACATTCATAATTGCGTGATGAACAATTCTATCCTCAAAAGTTGCCGCAGTAATCAAGCGTTCTTTTGGATTATAGATTTTAAACTGTCTGTAATTACCAATATGATAAGTCTGATTTATCAGTTTAATTTTTATTTCATACAGATTTACATCACCCTTTACACCAAAAATTATGGCATCAGGAGTAAAGCGTTTCCCTTTTAATGCCTTTAAATATGCAAGCCTTAAGTTATTAAAGTCTGTAATCTGATTGAATAAATTATCTGCTCGTTTCATAGAGTTCGTTTCATAAAAAAACTGTGTTGAACTTTCGCGTACATTTTACCGCTACCAGCACAACACAGTAAAAAAACTAATTCGTAAATCTCAGATTCTGAAACTTGGTACAGAATGACTGAAACTTACAGGAATAAACCGGTTCTGCAAAATTGACGAATCATGTTTATTGCAGAGCTACAAGAAGAGGCGGACAAGACGGAAACCTATGTTGTTGTTCTGGTTGTTGGCGTTGTTCGGGTTAACATCCCATAACTGTAAGTCTTTCTAAAGATTTATCCCTTTGTATTTTATACTATACAAATCAATAACTATACAGTAAAATATTACCATAGGAAATGCCCTTTCTAAGGCGGTTATCTCCCGACTCTAACAATCAGAAAACTGATTGTATAAATTGACGGGAGGCTCGCGTATGAAAATTGACAGAATCATAGCAATTGTGGCTTGTGTCGCAACTGTTATCTGCATGATCATAGCAGCTCTTACATATTTAAAAATGTAGAGAGTTAAAAACAAAAGCCGCCCTATGTGTGTCAGACGCGTTGGACGGCTTTTAGCTAAAAAACGTGGAGATAACCCCGAAAGGGCATTTCCTTTATGTTTAAATATAGCACATTCCAGTATTAGCGTCAAATTTTAAATTAAAATATATCCAGCTAATTTTCAGCGGGATTTTCAGATGGTTTATTGTTAGTTAAACCAGTGTTCGCGGTGATTGAACCTGTCGAAATCTCCGCATTAGCATACACTTCCACAGAAAGTAACGCCTGTTCAATAGTTTTTATAAATGTTTCTCCCCACTGCTTATACTTAGTTTCATTTACACCTTTGATTTTCAGGAAGTCTTCCTTTGTTCTGGGCGGATTCTGGGCCATTAATGCAAGCTGTTCATTGCTCAAAATACCGTAAAGCGGCATCTTTGTTCTGTCCCCAATCTCCTTCCGCTTTTTACGAAGCAAGTCATAGACTGCAAACTGACTGGGATTTAAAACATCCCGCCAGTCAACTTTGGAACTCATTGTATAGCTTGATCTTGTTCCTTCATTGTCGGAATATTCCACAAGGAAAACCCAGCCTGTTCCACGCTCCCCGTCAATCAGGCGCTTTTCAACGTTTATTATGCGGTGAGATTTGAGAAAGTTGTTTAACTCTGCCGTTGCACTTGGTTCACTGAAGGGGCTGAGGAAGAAGGTTGCGAATTGGGTAAGTAGGGGCATATTAATCCTTGTTTTTTAAAAATATTAAAGATGATTTGTTTAAATATAAATTTAATCTAAAAATTAGGTAGTCCGTGCTTTGTGCGCCAACCTTTGTTATCCTTAATTAATTCTTTTAGTTTCCACCAATATTCAGGCGATCCGCTAAATTCTTCTTCTACAGCTTTACTTTTTGTTAAACAATGAAGCCTATATGAATAACTGTCGAAAAAAGCATCCCTATCAAGCTGACCATCTTTTATTAAGTAACTACACACTCCAAATAAGCCCATATAATCATATAAGGCTAAATCAAATTCACTTTCATTATCATAATCTTTATTTTTGGTTTGAAATTTTCCTTCATATTCTTCTCTTAAGGTTCTTTTGTCTTTTTCTGGATGAATATACAATTGCTCATGTATCCAAATGCGTTTATCTGTTGCAAACATTTCTCTAAGTTGCAATTGATTTTCCATTTTTTTTGATTTATTACAATCTTGTAGGGAAACATATACCAGAATCACAGAAACAAGACCTACAATTGCACCACTTAATAATTCCTTAAAATATCCATTCAGTGATTTTAGCTTTTCAACATCCTTTAAATCTGAAGTTGAAAATGCAACTGCAAAAATAATCACAAAAATTACAAAAACTACACAAAATGCCTTTATATAATTCTTTAAACTAGATGATAATAAGTTAGTATCTTTATTTTTTGCCATAATTTATTACTCCTATATTCCAGCAATTGCATTTGCAATATATTTTATGGATTCTATAAGAAAGTAATTTTTTTCAGTTACAGTTTTTACTTTGGTAGTTTCAGAATGTTCTTCCGTAATTTTGTCAAAATTTCTATTTGATTTATCAGAAATGATTTCCATAAGTTTATTTATTGTATTTATCTTTTCTTTCTTGCAGTAATAGTTACTAATAATAAATACAAACCCTATTATAAATAAAAACACACCAGCTCCCATTGCAATAACTGAAATACAAGAGCAATTACAGTCACATGTTTTTTTGCATAAACATTTTATAAAAGTAGCAATTACAAAGCAAATAATTGATATTGTTTGAAATACAATTCCTGTTAACATTATTTTCTCCAAAATTTAAATTTTCGTTGCAAAAATCTGCAAAAGCAGATTTTTGCAAACTTGTGCACTCGCTTCCGCAGTTCCATACCAGCTCCATGACTGCTTCATTCGGCTTACCGCCTCCATGTGCCGTACTGCGGTATACTACGTCGTCTACTTTTTAGAAGAGGCGGACAAGACGGAAACCTACGTAGTCGCGCTGGATGCTGGCGCTGCCGTAGTCTCTGTAGTCAACCTCGCAGTAGCGAGCGTAGTAGTAATAGCTGCCACCACAGCGACAGCGGTAGCTGCTGAGGTACGGGTCAACATCCCAACACCACTCGAAGACATTCCCGCTCATATCGTATATTCCAAGTGAATTTGCCTTTTTCAAACCAACCTCATGGGTTTTATTTCCACTGTTATCATAATACCAGGCTACATCATCCAAATTATTGCTTCCACTGTATGTATAACTATCTTTGTTCTTTCCACCCTTGGCTGCATACTTCCATTCTGCTACTGTAGGCAGCCTGTAACCATCTGCATCAAAGTTACATTCAATCTTTCCGCTTATACTGTTGCCTTTATGTGGTGTGTATCCCCATGTACTTACATCCGTACTTCCATTTACACTGTAACATGGGGTTAATCCTTTGCTCTCGCTGTACTTATTACAGAAATATATTGCATCATACCAGCTGACTTGTTCTACCGGGCGTAATTCCTGTGTCTCTCCGCTGGCTGGGTTCGTACTGAAATTACTAGGATTTTTTCCCATCACTTCCGTGTAAAGTTTCTGTGTGGTTTCATAGGGACTCATGTAAAAACTACTTACTGTACCATCGCCTTCTACAAGTACAAAACTGGCATCATATTTTTCCTTCCATTTTGCGTAATAGTTTTTGTTACCCGTGCTTCCTTTTGTAATTGAGGTCTGCTTCAAGCCAGAAAAGTTTTCATTCAAATACCATCCGCTAAATGCATATCCTTCCCTTACAGGTTCCGGCAATGAGAATGTTTCTGTTTCTACAGTGTATTTCTCTACAGCATTTTCAAGACTTCCGCCATTGGTGTTATAAGTGACTGTATATTCCTTCAGTGTCCATTTCGCAGTCAATGTTACATCACCTGTAATTACAGTTTCTGTCGTAACCTCTGTATCATCAATATACCAGCCTAGGAAGTCCCATCCATCTTCCTCAAGTTTAGGTAACTGTTCCTCTGTCAATGTTTCCGTATCCACATTTATTTCAGCTGGAGCCATTCCATAAGCCGTTGAATACGATATAGTATACATATTATGTTTCCATTTTGCATAAAATGTTCTGTTTCCAATGCTCTCTGCGGGAATTACAGAACATTCGGTTTCTGCATCAAAAGTTGAATCTGTAAACCAACCTTCAAAGGAGTAGCCCCGTCTAAACGGATCCAGCAATGTAATTTCCGGACTCTCATATGTATAAGTCAGAGGATTTTCTGGTCTGTTTTTTCCATCTTCAATAATGTAAGTAATTGTATAAACAGTCGCAGTCCATTTTGCATATAAAGCTATATCTCCATAAGTTCCTTCACATATTTCTGTAATGGGTTCTTCACTAAAATCCGAACTTTTATACCATCCTCCAAAAGTGTAACCAAGTTTGCTTGGAACTTTAAGTTCTATTGAATCATGAATTGTGTAAATCTGTTCTACAGGTGTTTCTTCTTCCAAATAAACAAAATTCCCACCGTTCAAATCATAGTTAATCTGATAATTTGACAGTGTCCATTCTGCTTCTAAACACAAATTATCTATTTCAATTGTTTGGTTTTCAGACAAAAGTAAATCACTAATTTTAGATATTTTTATATTTTCTTCCGCAACACTTACGTACCAACCACCAAAATCGTATCCAATTCTTGTTGCCTCAATTAAATTTGTTGAATCTAAGACTGTAAAATAGACAGGATTTTCTGCAGAGTTCTGCCCTCCGTTAAGTTCGTATGCAATTTTAAATACCTCCCCTTGCCAACCGGCGTAAAGAGTTCTATCACCATAAGAACCTGCAGGAATTCTTGTAATAGGCTCTGTGTTACACTCAGAAGTTTCATACCATCCAGTAAAGATACAATATGGTCTGGAAAGATAGTTGCCTTCTGGTAAGACAAGTTCTTCTATGGAATTATATTCATTAGGAATTTCACAGTCATCACTTATTTGTCCATCATTTAAATTAAAATTAAGTGAATAGGTATTTGGCGCTTTATATAAATTAAAGGCACAATATCCACCAGACTGTTCGGAAAGGTTTGTGATATGTACTTTATAATATCCGGTATTTTCAGGGGTAAAAGAAAAAGATATTTCATCATCATTTTCAGCACAGATGGTGTCAGCGATAATTTCTATCTTTGCATCTATTGATAAATAATCATTGCTGACAAGTAACTCCTCATTATTAGTATTGGTATCAACCCAATCACAGTAATAGGTAAAACCTGCCTGCATATAATAGGTAAATTCTACCTCTTCGCCTTTTTTCAGCTGAACTAATTTATAGTCTTCTATCTTCTGCGCTGAATCATTATTTTCTACCAGGCAGACTTCTTCATCTTTCCATTTTGCGTAGAATGTAAAATCATGATTCATTCCTTTGTTTACAGAATTAACTTTCTTTCCAGAAAAATCAGGATTTTCATACCAGCCTTCAAAAAATCTGCCATCACATAAGGCAATTTTATAATCAGGCAGATCAAAATCTGAAAGCTGGGTAAAAACATACGGTATTTCTATATCTTCCTTAAAGAAGCCGTTGCCCATATTGTAGCTAATTGTGTAGAGATCTAAGTTATCACAGATTTCTAATGTTTGTTTAGTTGAGAATCCACTTTCTATTTGTAAGACATCCTTTCTTGTGTCTAAAAGTATCTTTTTATTCAAGTCGCCATAAACATTCCATTCAAGTAAATAGTATCCAGCAGGAACATTTTCTTTAGAATAAACTGCTTCTAATCTTTCATTTTTCTGTTTTAGAGTTAAAATCTCACTTTCAAAATTTGTAACTTCATTTTCTGTAATAATATTTAAAAGACTACAAGTAATAGTTTTGAATCTGTCATCTTTTGGTATTGATAAAGTAATGTCGAAATCACCTGTTTCAGAAGCACCTACATATTCCAGCATAAAAGAAAGCGAATTATTTCCTTCTTCTATTGTTTTAGTTAATGTTCCAGAAAAATCTCCTGATGTTAATGTAAAAGTCCAAGTTCCAGTTTCGATTCCTATTTTACTTTCCACAAGAGAATCATAATCTGGGAAACTAAAAGTATTATTTATAATGCCATCTGAGTCTTTTATTAACAAAACAAAGTCCGTTAAATCTGATACTGTAGTACTAGGAAGTATTGTTCGAGATATTTCGCTGGAATATTCAGTTTTTTCAGCAGAAATTTGCAAAATTCCTTTTCCTGTTGGCTGGGAATTATTATTGCCAGTTATTCCATCACATCCAATAAACGATAAAGACAAAAGGCACAGAGTAACAATATTAAATAGAACTGTATTAAAATATTTCCACATTTTCTGCATTTATATCTCTCCTTATTCAATATCAATATAAAGTGTTGCTGATTTATAATCATTTTCTCTTGATGACAAAGCTATCAAGAGAACCGTATATCTTCCAGTATTCCATTGAGAAACATCAATAACAAATGTATTTCTTGAATTAGTACTAAGCAGAGCATTATTTATCTGCCAACGGTAATTATCAAAATTATCAGGCCCTGTAAGAATTAAATAATTTCCGCTTCTTTCGTAGGTTATTTCAATATCATTAAAATCTTTTATAGAAACTGAGACACATGCTGGTTCACCCCAACGAGCATATAAAGTTATGTCTCCAGTTGTTCCTTGCTCTATTTTAGTAATTTTGTTAGTTAGATTCTCATCTGTATACCATCCTGCAAAACCACGCCCGTTAAAGGTTCCTTCCTTTAAGTCAAACTCATCTACAATTGTATATACTGAAGGATTCTGATTATTCTTTTTTCCACCATTTGTATAATAAGTAATTGTATAAGTTATTACTTCCCATTTTGCAAAAAGCACCATATCTTCGGTTATGATTTCTCCACCTGTAATTTTACTTTCATCAGAGAAATCGCAGCTTGTATACCATCCAAGGAATTGCCATCCATTTTCAGAGAGCACTGGTAATGCATTTTCAGTAATAACATCCCCTTTTATTACTACAAATTCGGAAGGTTCTGTACCATGTTCAGTTGAATAATTTATAGAAAGTGATTCCAATCTTTCTGCAGAACGAACAAGGCGGAAACCAATATCACTGTATCTAAAAGAAGAAGGGTTATTTAAGCGAAATGATACAGCACAGTCGCAGGCACTGCTGGTATACCACCCTCCGCCACGCCTAACTCGTTCAGTACCCGACGACGGACCGTATGGATCTGTAACCAAGGTTCCGCTTATACTTTCTTCATACCAGTCATGGCACCATTCCCATACATTTCCACTCATATCATACAAACCAAGTTCATTGGCGGCCTTTAATCCAACCTGATGTACTCCATATCCTGAAGAACCACTGCTTGGTGCAGTCGAACTTGTTGTTCCTTTATTACATATGTTGTATTTGTACCAACCAACGCTATCCAAGTCTTTGTTTGCTGATGAAGTATAGTCATTTGTTGATGAACCCGCAAAGAAATCTGCAAAAGACTCAGTTCCATAAGTTACTTTTCCGCCTCGGGCTGCATATTCCCATTCTGCTTCTGTCGGCAGGCGATATCCATTCTTGGTAAAGTCTGCGGTTACTGTAGCATCACTTATATATTTTATTTCTGTAGTATTGATTGTTTCTGTATCTGTAACAATATCTGTTATAGTATAAACTCGGTCCAATCCTTGCTGATCGCTGTAAAGATTACAGAAATAAACTGCATCATACCAGCTTACTCCTTCAACAGCTCTCTGATTTTCTTCTTCATTGCTTACTTTTTTATATTTTGAAGTATCCCAGGTTGAATAAGATGGATTTGTCGTTAAACCCAAATCATTTCCTTCCATTACACTTTTGTATAATTCTTTTGTGGTTTCATAAGGACTTATATAAAAATCACTTAGAACTACAGTTCTACCACTAGGGAATGCCCCTGTATACTCTTGATTATACTTAGAACTACCTATAACTGAAGTTCCTTCAACATATACAAAGTCATCGCCTTCTTCCCATTTTGCGTAAAGAATTAGATTTTCTGTTATTACATAGTCATAATCTACTCTTGTTCCTTCTTCATAGTCTTCACTTGTATACCAGCCTAAGAACTTCCAGCCCGCTGTTCCTAACAAAGGTAAATATTTAACCGATAATTCAGTTCCTTCTGCCAGAAGTTTATCGGTTGGTATCGTTCCTTTATCAGTTACATATTTAATGCTATAGCCTCTTACCCATTTAGCATATAGTTCTATGGTTCCAGTACGGGTATTTTTTATTTCTGAAACCGGTTCTCCTTCAAATGATGAAGATGTATACCAATTTACAAATACATAATCTTCTTTTACAGGTATTGGAAGTTTTAAGGTTGAAGTTTCTATTGAATATTCAAAATCAACATCATCTGCAAAACTTCCTTCATTAAGATTATATACAATACTATATGTATTAAGTTCCCATTTTGCATAAAGAGTTATATCTCCCGTTGTACCATTGGCAACCTCAGTTACTTTTTCGCCTTCAAAAGACTCATTTGTATACCATCCACCAAAAGTATAACCATTCTTATAAGGATTATTTAAAACTGTTGGAGAAGTTTCAATTGTGTATATTGAAATATTCTCATTTTCAATTAATCCACCGTTTAATTCGTATTCTACAGAATAATAGTTCAATACCCATTTTGCATAATAGGTTTTATTTCCACCTTTCTGACATAAAAGTTCATTTTGTACAAAACCAGAATAATCTTCTTGCAAATACCATCCTTTAAAAACATACCCTTCTTTAGTTGGAATTGGAAGTTCATATGAATCAGTTGATACACTGTAAAAAAGTTGTGCGTTGTCCGGTAACAGTCCGCCGTTTAGATTATAGGTAATGTCATATTGAACAGGAATCCACTTTGCATAAAGAATAAAATCTTCTGTAGATCCATTTTCAATTCTAAAAATCTGTTCCCCAGACAAATCTTCTGTTGTATACCATCCGCCAAAATCGTATCCTATTCTACTGATATAAGGAGGTTTTGGTAAACTTACAGAATCATCCACAGTATATTGGTAAACCAATTCATATCCTTCAGAAACAGTTCCTTCATTACAATTATAAATAACTTCATATACCTTTGGATTTTTATATAAATACAAACCACAATATCCATCTCGTTCATCGGTGGACTGGATTTGCACAATATAATAACCAGATTCTTCCACAACCCAATCAAATGAACTCTCATCATCCACAGAAACCAGGACTGATGTATCATTTTGCTTTTGCAGTCTTATTTTTGCATCAACTATTGTGTAATTTGAATTATTAAAGAAATCTCCAAACTCCGAGTTATAATCGCACCACATGGCATGATAATTGAATCCTTTTTCAAAATAATAAAGGATTTTTATATTTTCATTACTATCAAGTTTAATAAGAGAAAAATCTTCCATACTGTTATAAAGAGAATCATTTTCAACCAATTCTGCGGTCTCTGACCACTTCGCATAAAGAACGAAATTTTTCTCTGTACCTAAGCCAATTGAACGAATCCTCTCAGAAGAAAAATCTGAGGTTTCATACCAACCTTCAAATATCTTATTCGAATTACTCATATCTTTTCTTTCTGGTAAATCAAATTCAGATAGATAGGTATACGCTGTTGTCGGAATGAAATCTCCTACAAAAGTTCCATCTCCCAACTCATAAGTTATTGAATAACGAAAGTTTAACTCATCAATTGAAATATTTATTGTTTTATTACTTGTTAGCCCCTTTTCAATACATACTGCTTCAAGTATTTCATCCAATAAAACATTTTCATTTTCATAAAAATCTATTTTTAAAAGGTAATTTCCTTCCAAAAGCTGAGAAATACTGTAAAAATATGAATTATCAACTTCTTCCAGTTGTTTTTCATAATTTATAAAAGGCATTTCTGTTATAGGATCACATAATTTTGCAACTAGCTTTGTAGTAATACTTTCTGACATTTTGATTGTAACTTCAAGATTTCCACAAGTATCTGAACCATTATATTTTAGAACGAAATATAATTTATTTATGCCTGCAACTATTTTGGTTGCAATTGAATCAGAAAAATCACCCGTTGATAATGTAATCCTATATTCGCCTAAAGGAATACCTATTTCAGTTTGTAATAATGAATCATAATCATCAAAATTATATTCTGTTTGTTCCTTCGTTTTTTCATTTAACAATATAAGTTTAAAATTCGTAAATTGGGTAATATCTGTATCTGGGAAAATAAACCTTCCATTGTGTTCTAATTCTCCTAAATCCTCTCCTACAGATATTTTTATAAACGCTTGTGAAGGATTTTTCTCATTCTTATCAGCAGTCATATTTCTGCAACCAATTATCAAAACTGAAAAAGATAAAAGCATTAAAATCTTAATTAAAATATTGTTCATTCTTTTCATATTTCTACTCTTTCCTTTTATTCAATTGTTACTATTATTGAAGACGATTGATAAACTTGCCCATCTTGAACAATCACTGTTATTTTGTAAGAACCTGTTTTCCAATTTGCTGTATTTACTTCAAAAACATTATCGTTTCTTTCATAAACCAAGCCTTTTACTCGCCAACTATACCTTGAAAAACCTTCTGGAGCAGTGAGAATTAATTTGTCATCATTAATTACTGATAATATGTCGAATTCAGAATAGGATTTATCTAAAGTAACCGAAATAGAAGATTGTTCACCCCATTTTGCATACAAAGTTATATTACCTGTTCTGCCACCAAGCTTAGTTATTTTTTGAGTACAAGCTTCGTCTAGGTACCATCCTAAGAATACATAGCCAGTATATGTTGGATTTTTTAATTCAAAATCATCTGCGAGTGTGTATGCAGTTGGATTTGCTGCATTTTTCTTTCCACCATTGGTTACATAAGTAACTGTATATGTAGCAGTTTCCCATTTTGCATATAATTGTATGTTCTCTGTAATTATATATTCTTCCGGAACTTCAGTTATATAATTAGAATCCATAAACCAGCCACAGAATTGGGCTCCAGTTTCCGACAACTGAGGCAAATATTCGTCGGTAAGTTTCATGCCAGTTTCAATTTTTACAGTTTCGGGATGATTTCCAAATGGTGTATTATATGTAATTGTATGGGTTACATACCTTTGAACATCATAATCAATATCTGGTAAGTTTATTATTACACTATCAGATCCACCATCCAAATCAGAGTCTTTTCTGTAAGATGCTGTTAGAGTATGACTACCAGCCTCCAAAACTTTTGTAATACTGTTTGATACATTTCCTGAAGCATTCTCAACAACAGTTATGGCATCAAGAATAATTGAAAATCTATCATAACTTAATTCACTGGAAACTGAATATTCAAATGTATACAAGATATCTTCTGAAAGTTGCAAAACCCAAGTAGAAGAAGCTTCCGTATCGTTTTTTCCTTGATTATTGGAAATCCAATCTAATTCATTTTTTTCAAAATAATATTCTTCATTGGAAGTATTTACCCAGGTTTCATTCCATCGGGCCTTGATAATCAAATCTTCATGAACAATGTATCCATTTGTAATTTGATTTATTCCATCATACCAACCCACGAAAATCTTGCCTGCCTCCTGTAAGATTGGTAATTCCAATTCAGATAATACTGATGTCTCTTGTAAAGAGAGTTGTTCTGGTACGGCTCCATAGTCAGATAAGTAAGTAATACTATAGACTTTAAGCCATTTGGCATAATATACCATATCACCGTAAGTCCCTTGTGTGATTGTTTCCTGCCTTAATCCGCTAAAATCTTCTGCCAGGAACCATCCATTAAAGGCATATCCTTCTTTTGTAGGAATATTAAGGGTTATTGTCGGTGTTTCAACTGTATAATTATTAGGACTAGATTCATCAAAGATACCATCGTTCAAGTTATAGGTAATCGTATATTCTTCTACATTCCATCTTGCATATAATATTTTATTTCCTGTAGAGCCTTTTTCAATTACATATATCGGATTTCCACCAAAGTCCGGTGTGTCATACCAGCCCTGGAATGTAGCACCATTTCTTATTGGATTTGCAAGTGTGATTGTCTCATCTGTAATTTTGTATTTTGCTGGATTTGATGTTGTATCATAATATACATCTTTCATGTTATTGTATGTGATATCATAATTTATATACTCCCATTTAGCAGTAAGAGTTATATCTGTTTTAATTACATATCCTGCATCAATTTTCGTATCATTTTTGAACCAACCAGAAAAGTACATACCTGCCGATTCAAGCACCGGCAATATATCAGAACTTAAAGCTGTATCTTCTGGAAGATAAATTGAAGTTGGTTCTTTTCCAAATTCTGTTCTATAGGTAATATTACAGA
Organism: Treponema sp.; assembly: GCA_024402595.1. Lineage (GTDB taxonomy): Bacteria > Spirochaetota > Spirochaetia > Treponematales > Treponemataceae > Treponema_D. Next base: position 12,289 of record JAKSTL010000003.1, read on the forward strand.
AAGATTTTGCTCCCGGAGCATAGAATTCATCTCCTTCAGCGGTAATTGTATAATAATCAATTTCACCTTCGCTTAAATATGAAATGAAAGCCTCGTTTACATCATAGGACTTATCTTCTGAGTCATTATTGCCTCCAAATTTCATATAGCCCATCAAAGTATTTTGATCGGTGTTCAGATTGATTTCGTGCATAGATGAACTTGCCGGTGAAACCGAATAATACATCTCGGTACTGTCAGATAGTCTTGAGGTTACTGTTGCTCCACTGAAAACCATCATATATTTTTCATCTTTACCAAAAGAAGGTACGAAAAGAATTTTACTAGCTCTGTCTTTTACTGCAAAAAACTGGTTGTTTCCATCTGGATAGATAATAAATCCATTCAATGCGGCATCATCGTTCTTTTCTGGACTTAAAGCTGCAACCGTAATTGGAATCAATCCTTTGAAAAATCTGAGCGGGATATAATCTCCCCATTCTTCACCTGAACGGTTTGAAACAGTTACCTTTATACCTGTGTCAATATATGGCTCTAACAATTCTCCATAATTGAGTCTAAGCTTAATTGATTTAGTCGCTCCTCCATTAAGGCTTGATATTGTGAATGCAGAAAGATTTGTTCCATCCATTGATTCAATATTCAGATTCACATCATCAGATTTTATTGTACAGACTGAAGAACTGCACTGATTATCACTGATATTCGTAATTGTCAGTTCCATATCATAACTTTTTGCATTGTTACCGTACAAATATCCGTCATCTTTCTGGTCGTCGCTGATTGCACCTGTAATTTTCAGGTTGTAGTCGTCTTCGCCGACTAAGGCAACTGTTCCCATGTAGTCGCCTTTGTTGCTGATCTTAAGCCCCGGGATTACTACCAGTTCATCACCGTTTTCTATTGTTACGGTCTGAACGTCATTTGCCGTCGGCGCAATGAATGATATAACTCCCTCTGAATCACTTTCGGAACTGTCTTCGTAAGAAGCATATTTCTGTGACTTTGCCTTACCCTTTATTCCGCCGATTGAATTGGCTGCTGCCCGTGATGAAGTAAATCCTACCAGCTTAAGGCTATAGTCAAGGTTTGCCCCTCCGTTCCTGAAATATGGAATGTTGCCGTTCTGGAGTACACTGTCGGACTGTTTTGTAAAGGTTCCAAGGCTCGAAACAGTAATCTCATTATCGGAAGAAGCGGTGATGTCGTATTCTCGATTTTTAAACACAACTTTATCCTGCAATACTTCATACTGGTCGCCGTTGTCCATTCTAACCCAGGTTCCCCAGAAGAACTGTTTGGAAAGTACTTTTTGAACAGTGATTTCTACAGTTGCGGAAAATCCTCCGTATGTAACAGTCAGTTGGATAGTTCCGCTTGTACTTAATACAGTTCCATTTCCGGGAGTTACTGTCCAGCCGGTAACAATTTTCTGCGAACCATCAGAATAGTTAGCCATTACTGCAAGACCATCAAGATCAAGTTCTTCCCCAACAAGGTAAGCTGTTTTTCTTGGCTTTACGGCTATATGAATACTCTTAAGACTAGGCGCATCTGGAAGTTTTTCTTCTACTGTTATTGTAAAGGAAGCTGTTTTTCCTTCGTAAGTTACTGTAACTGTTTTAGTACCAGTTCCAGTAAGCATGCTTGCTTTTGCCGGATTCGTCGTATAATCTGTTACTGTTTTAGAGCTTCCGTCAGAATATTTTGCAGTTACTTCAAGACCTGTAAGATCAAGCACATCCCCTTCGCGGAATGTCTGCTTGTTAGGCAATTTTGTAATTGAAATAGATGAAACATCTACGCTTCCTCCCGTTCCCATTTCACATGCTGAAAAAAACATCACTAAGAAAAATGATAGAATCGTACATAATTTAAACATTTTTAATACTGATTTTGTCATATATAAGCTCCTCCTACGAACTTTTTTAACAAAAAAAGGCAGAGCCGGTGCGCACTTAAAAAGTACACACCGGCTCTGCCTTGTGGTTTTCCAATAATTTTTCTGCTGCTAATTTATTTAAACACAGACCACCCTTAACGAACAACGAGCAATTATTTTCTGCAAAAGGATTCTGTGTCAACAACATTCTTTCATTATAGCATAGTTTTTTCATATTTCAAATGAAGCTATTTCCTCCAAATATTCTTTCCAAAATTACCCCTTATATGAGCAACTTACATATCATCCATGCTCAAACCTAATGTTTGAATTGAATATCCAGCAATTTCAGACTTAATATTAGATTTAAAGTTGTTTACCTTCTCAGCAAGTTTTGAAAGATTTATTCTGCTGGCCTGACGTTTTACTTCGTAAATATCACAAGTCTTTTCAAAATCATTGACTGCTATTACATCAATTTCATTTTCAGCCTTACGATCCCACCAGCCACCGATTTTTGTGAGCTGCTTTTCTTCGTTAATCTTATTTGTAAAATACTGCTCCAAAGTTTTTCCAGTGAAGGTTTCATAATCCCGCAAAATAACTAATTTCAATAAATCGTATTGACCAAGTTCCACAAGACTCTGATTTGTATAAATAAAGCGAAAATAAAATCGCAGATAACTGTCTGTAATCTGCCATCTGGCATTACGGCTTTCACTTTTTGAATACAATGGGCGTATAGGTTTTATGACATTATAAACCTTATCTAGATTTGCAAGATATGCACCGGTATTTTTCAGAATCACTGAATCAATTTCATTTTGAGCAGTCATCCCTCTGGAAATCAGGGCAAGGATTGAAAAATATACTCCATAATCTTTTCCCATCTCACTCACAAGAACATCCTTACCATCAATAAGAAATGGCGAAGTTATTCCTGTAACGTAATCAATCATTTTTTCTTTTGTTGTGCTGCCAGATTCCATCAGCAGAGAAATATACTTTGCAACTCCTCCGCTCAACATATAAAGACATAACAAATCTTCATTGGTGTACCCTAAATTATAATCATTTAAAATCTCTTTACAGACAGAAGGTGTAAAAGGAGTCAAATTAATTTTACCTGTGGCACGACCAAAGAGAGGTTCCTTATCATCTTCGAAGATTTTTTTCATCATGGAATAAACGGAACCACAAACGATAAGGTTTATTTTTGAGTCTCCTTTGTTGCTGTCCCATATATTTTGCATCTGGCTGAAAAAGGAAGGATTAATAGTCTGAAGATCCTGGAATTCATCAATAACAAGAATAAAATGTTCCTGCCTCGAATACTGCATAATCTGTTCAAAAAGTTCTGAGAGACTCGTTATTTTTCCGAAAATCTTAAGGCCGATATTTTCTTCCAGGCTTTTCTGCCACTGTTCGCAAAGGAGTGATTCTGAACTGCGAGTTGTAAATAAGTAACAGCTCTTTTTCTTTTCAATATATTTTTTCAAAAGTTCAGTCTTACCGATTCTTCGGCGGCCTGTTATAACTGTGAAGTTAGCAGAGGATAATGAATTCTTTTCTATTTGTTCCAGCGCTTTAAGTTCATTCTTACGGTCATAAAACTTCTTCATATTAACTTAATCTCCGTTAATTTAATGGCTATTAAAATAATATAATAACAAAGATAACTTTTCAACGCTGAAAACATGAACAGGCATAGAATAAATCTGTTTTTTAGTACTAAGAATTACGATTTTTCTCTTTATTGTTTTATTGTTTTATCATTTTTACAATTGCTATAATTGTCAAAATTACAAGTGTGTAAAAAATAATACCCTTTAACACTCCAAAGAATAGTAATAAGAGCTGGAAGAACTACTAGAATTAGAAGTCGGTTCATTTAGATGATATTCTTCCAAATCTTTTAATTCTTTGTCCCTTATCCTTGCAGCTTCTTCCATGGCAATTTTCACGAAAGTTTCTTCTCCAGTTGTCCCCCTCTCTCTTGCACACAGGATACTCTCCTGATACTTTTCTTCAATTTTATTTTTTCTGTAATTAACTGCTTGCTCTGTAAAAAAACTAGCCATTGTATAATCTCATAAAAATTATTCTTACATAATAGTCTGCTATATTCTACTCAAAATGATGTAAATTTTAAACTTGCATCATTTCCTGAATCATGTCATAAAGATATTTGACTGTAGCATCAATTCCAAACTTGCTGGAATTAATACAGATATCATAATTTTTACAATCACCCCACTTTCCGCCTTTGCTAAAATAGTCGTGATACATTTTGCGTTTGCGGTCGTGACGGGCAATAGCCAATCTTGCTTTTTTTTCGTCAAAGTTACGCTTTTCCATTACCCGCTTAATCTTTACTTTTTCATCGCCATAAATAAAAACAGAAAGAAAACCGTCCATTCCACGGAAAAGATCATCTGCACAGCGCCCAATTACAACAAAAGAATCTCCATCTGCCCATTTTGATTTCAAAAGTGCAAACTGAAGCTCGGCCACATTTTCTTCTGGCGAATTGGAATAACCTCTGACCGTTCTACTAAAAAGTTTATTTCTAGGAACTTCATCGTATTTTTCCAAATCATTTGTATCAATATTCTTTATTTTTCCTATTTCGTCAAAAAGATTGCGGTCATACACTGGAATATCAAGCATTTCTGCAAGTTTTCGTCCAATTTCATGACCTGCACTACCATACTGACGACCAATTGAAATAATAATCTGTTTGTTCATAAGGCCTCTAAATTACAAATAGCGGATAAAAATATAAACAGTTGAAATAACCATAACAATTATTGTAGCTGGCACTGCACTTATACAATATTTGCCCCATCCCACAGGATAACCAGCCTTACCAGCAACTGAAGTTCCTACAACATTTGCACTAGCTCCAATTGGAGTTGCACTTCCACCAATATCAGTTCCCATGGAAAGTGCCCATGTCATTGTTGTAAGAGGAACACCTGTAGTTACGGCAAGAGTTTGGATTACTGGAATCATTGTTGCCGCAAAAGGTATATTGTCTACAAAAGCACTGGCAATTGCAGAAACCCAGATAATAATTGCTATCATTAAGTATACATTGCCTTTTGAGATTTTTCCAATAAATCCCGCAATGATTTCCAGAATACCGGTTTGTTCCAATCCACCAATTACAACAAAAAGTCCAATAAAGAAAAGAAGTGTTTTATAATCAACTTTTTTCAAAATCTCTGGAACATATTTTGGTGCAGTTACAAAAGTTACTATTGATACAAACAAACCAATGGTAGCAACTGTAAGGTGTGTTGAAGCGTGAGTCACAAGAAGAACAACGGCCATTAAAAAGATTACTGAACTAACAATAAACTCTTTTTTATTTGTGATTGCAGATTCTGGTGTTGGAAATGCTGATGTATCAACAGCTTCGACGCATTTATAATCTTTTCTGAATACCAGATAAAAATAAATCACAATAAAAACAAGACTGATTCCAGCAATTGCACCTGTATTCATAATAAAATCTGCGAAAGAATAGCCGAATGAAGTTCCAATAATGATGTTTGGAGGATCACCGCACATTGTAGCTGAACCACCAAGGTTTGCGCAGAAGATTTCGGACAAAATCATTGGTAAAGGATTAAACTTTAACAGTTGTGACAATTCGATAGTAACGGTGGCTAGGAACAAAATTACAGTAATACTATCAATGAACATTGCAAGAACAGCAGACATAATCATAAAAGTAATAAAAATTGACATTACTTTATAATGAACTGCTTTTGCCAGCCGCATACAAAGCCATCGGAAGAAACCAACTTTTGCCATTCCTTCCACCATAACCATCATTCCCGCAATAAAAATGATTGTTGCCCAGTTAATTCCACTTGTTGATTCACTTGATTCTCCGGCAGCATACCAGAACTCCAGTGTAAACAAGCTTTTCAAATTTAGAGTCTCCATAACTGCATCCCAGCTATGCAAACCTAATCCAAATACTAAAGCGAGGGTAAGACATCCACAGGCTAATGTAATGTAATGGCGTTCAAAAACTTCTAGAATAATAAGACCAAACATTACAACAAAAATAATAACAGCCAATATTTGTGCTAACATGATTGTGGATTATAACATTTTGTTGCAAACTATGGAATATCTCGCAGATAATTTTATTTTTATGAAAAGTTTACGAGGCTCTTGGCATATCTGGATTTGGTATAGTTGGATGATTTCCGTTCAAAGAAATAAGCCAATAGATTTTTTTTATAGTTTCTGGAAGTATTGTTCGTAGAGCTTTGGTTGGTGTTCGCCCTGGGTAACGACCAATTACATTTTCCATAACATTGGACATTATTGGTGGAATTGTACCAAAAATATCAATAAGTTCCTGCTTGGAATACTGACGATGATTCAACGGTGTTTTAAAATTTTCCAAAGTTTTTGCAGGATAAAACTTGCAAGGCTTCCAACAAACTTCTCCATGTTTATCTTTTGAAGCACTGGCTCCAAACAAACGGCAAATAAATGGTCGTCCTTCATAAATAGAACAGTGAAAAGCATTATTTGGATTATAAAAAATACAGGTTTTATCTGTAATATCAGAATTATCAGATTCAGCTTCCAGTGAAAACAATCGTTGAGTATCAGTAAAGGCCAATGCATCTGCAAGATATTGATTGTTTGCAATAATCCATGCAGCCATATAAAGCACTTCTCCCTCTAATAAATCAGGCTCAAAATTGTGACAGCAACAACCGCAGCCATCTATACAATGAAAATCACTTTTTTCTAACCATTGATTTTGAGATTCGTTCAATTCCTGGTAAGATTTATGTATAAATCCAATAATTTCTGCTTCTTCCGTATCACCCAATGCTTCTACAATTTTTTCCACTGAGTCTAAATGTAATTCAGAAAACATATTGCCGAAAATCTTAATGATTTCCAAAATTAATAGCAAGTTTTGATATAGTTTTTAAGCTTGAAAATTATGTTATAATTAAAAGGTGAACATTAAAGAAAAATACAATTTCGGTTTTGACTATCTTTCGTTGATTATTTTTGCACTCATTATGATTCCAAATATTTTCTGGGCTTTTGTTCCTGCAAAAAACGATTTTCTTAGAATTGAATCTGTAACTCCAATTGTTGATACAATAGCAAGTGTATTTCAATTTATTTTTATTGCGACACTTTGTTTTATTATTCCAAAAGAAAAATCAAAAAATAAAACTCTTTTTATCGCTTCCTGCTGCTGTGTGATTTTTTATTTTATTGCTTGGATTTTTTATTATATTGGAATTGGTAATATTACTCTTTTGATTCTTTTATTGTCAGTTGTTCCATGCCTCGCTTTTCTTTTCTATGAATTAAGTATTAAAAATTATATTTCGTTCTTGCCAACCCTTGTATTTACTATTTGCCACATTATTTTTGCAGTTGCTAATTTTATTATTTGATTTTAATACCAAGGCGTTGAAAAAGCATAATAACCCACAATTCTGGCAGGTCAATTCACAAGAAACAATAAATTATTTGTTATATTCCAAAAATCAAATATAATTAGATTCATATTTTTTTCTGGGGCTATTTTATGGAAAATAGAAATAAGAATAAATCAAAGTTGTCGGGGCTGTCCAACAAGTTCGCATCATAGCGTCATCCTGAACTAGTTTCAGGATCTCACACTAAATCTAGTGGGAGTCTGAATAACTTCAGAAGTGAATCAAGTTCAGCATGACAAATACTTATTAAACATCCCCAGCCGTATATTTAACACCACTTCTCATTTTTCAATTTATGGCAATTCTAGCAGGATTCTGTACTTACAATGAATATAATTCAATTTCTAAGAATCCGTTAAGTCTTTTGTTCTTCTTGTTTATGATTACTGCTGCTTTTTTTGCCTGCCGAGCATTTAATAAACTGATTTCATCCTATCGTCAGGGAAGAATTGATTCCCATACTGTTGGTATTAGGCTAAATAAACTTTTTACAATTAACATCTTTGCACCAATTACTGCGGGTTTATTTCAAGGAATAATCACCTGTATATTACTTGCTTCTGGGAAGGCTCATTTCGCAGCTTTTCAGGGAACAAAACCTTATGTTCCAGTAATTATTTTTTCATTGGCAGTTGTTTTTAATTTTGCACTGTTATTTTATGTTTTCAATATTCGTATATTCGAAACTGAAATTAATGATATTCCATTCAAAAGTGATGAAATTACAATGTCACTTACACAGCGCAATTTTTTAACTGTTCTTTTTTCACTTCTTGGAGTTCTTGGATATTTGATTGTTATTACAATGATTCCACAAAATGTTGAAAATGGTGTTAATGGACTTTTGAAAAAGATGATTCCTTATGCAATATATTCAATGATTTATTTTGCAGTTATTGAGGCCTCGTTAGTAAGCGATGTAAAAAATTGTGTTAAATCTATAGGAAAAATTGCATCAGCCCTGGCTCTTAAGAATTATTCTGTGGAAGATGAAAAAGCTAATAACAGAAGTGAATTGGGTGTAATCATTCAAGATATGAACAGTATGAAGGCAGCAACTGCAACTCTTCTTAATAATATTAATATGTCTACAAAAGCAACTTCTGATCAGTCTGATGACCTTGTAGATAACATGAGTGTTACAAAGAAAAATGTTGATAGTATTACCGATGCCATTGTAAACATAAAGGGCAGAATGGAAGATCAGGTTAATGGTGTTGAAGAATCAAATGCTTCTACAGAAACAATTATGGCTAACATCAACCGTCTTAACACTGCAATTGCAGAACAGGCTAACGGTGTAAATCAATCCTCGGCCGCTGTTGAAGAAATGGTTGCAAACATTCAGAGCGTTACAGACATTCTTGAAAAGAACAGCGCTGCGGTTAACAATCTTGCAAAAGCCGCTGAACAAGGAAAAGATCAGGTTAGTATAGCTGTAGGAACTGCAGAAGCTGTTTATAAGGAATCTGAAGGTATTCTTGAAGCTGCTAACATCATTCAGCATATTTCAAGTCGAACAAATCTTCTTGCCATGAACGCGGCTATTGAATCGGCTCATGCTGGAGAAAGCGGTAAAGGATTTGCTGTTGTTGCTGATGAAATCCGAAAGCTTGCAGAACAATCTGGTACTCAGAGTAAGGCGATTGGAGGAAATCTTACAAATCTTTCTGCTTCTATCAGTCGTATCAGTGAAGAAATCCGCCAAGTTCAGACTGCATTTGAAAATATTTATGATCTTTCGCAGACTGTAAAACAACAGGAAGAAGTTATTTCCAATGCAATGGAAGAACAGACAGCAGGTAATCAGCAGGTTCTTGAAGCTATGCATGCTATTACTAATTCAACGGCACAGGTTCAGACAGGTTCTACAGAAATGATGGAAGGTGGCTCACGAATTGTAAAAGAAATGCGAAACCTTAAGATGATTACCGAAGAAATCAATGATAATATGACTCAGATAGAAAATTATTCTTTGCAGGTTTCTGAAGCAATTACTATGACAACAGAATCTACACACAATACAAAAGAAAGCCTTGATAAAGTAATTGAAGGTATATCTGAATTTACATTAAAATGATTTTATGAAATCTAGCTCAAAATCATTTTTGGTACCTCTGTTTACCATTGCTTTTCCAATCATTTTACAGGATTTTCTTTCATCCTTTGTGAATATGCTGGACACAATCATGGTAGGACAGTTAGGTGCCGTGGATATTGCCGCCGTTGGACTAGGAAACCAATTATTTTTTGTAATGAGCCTTGGTGTTTTTGGCATTGCCTCTGGCGGACAGATTTTTATTGCTCAATATTGGGGCAAAAAAGATATAAAAAGCATTAACAAAACCACTGGAATGATGCTTAAACTTTCTTTATGTTTTACAGTCCTTTTTGCCACTGTAAGCATTTTGTTTCCAGAGTTCTGTCTTTCCATCTACTCTAAAGACCAGGAAGTTATTACTCGTGGAGCCCAGTATTTACGGGTTGTAGCTCCTAGTTACCTGTTTTTTGGAATCAATGTGTCTTTTGCATCTTCTTGCCGAAACACCGAACATTTAAAACTTCCTGCCGTTGCCACAATCACTTCGGTCTTTTTAAACGCAATTTTAAATTACCTGTTTATTTTTGGTGTGAACATTGGCGGAGTTCAAATTATTAAAGCCTATGGAATTATTGGTGCAGCCGTCGCTACTGTTGTATCCCGAATTATAGAAGCCTTAATAGTCGTTGGTGGTTCTTATGCCCATAAATATGTCATTGCGGCTCCTTTTAAAGAGTTTTTTGGTGCAGATAAAGGCTTTATTTCAAAATATCTAAAAATCAGTTTGCCAGTTCTTGTAAATGAATTACTTTGGGGAAGCGGAATCTCTATGCAATCTTCAATTTTCGCCCATAGTGGAACTCTAGTAATTGCATCCTTCAACATTATGAATAGTATTTCCAATCTTGTGTATCCAATTTGTCTTGGTTGTGGAAATGCCACCGCAATTATTATTGGTAAAACTATTGGAGAAGGCCAAACAGAAGAAGCAAAAATCCTTGCAAAAAAACAATGTGGCTTTATTGCACTTATGGCCTTTTTCTTGGGATTTTTGATTATGCCAATGGCCAAGCTTATGCCATTTATTTTCAAGGTGGAAGCAGAAGTTATATCTATGGCAACCATTTTTATTATTATGAGAGGCCTGATTTTCTCTTTTGATGCTTTTAACATGACATCCGTAGTTGGTGTATTCCGCTCTGGTGGTGATACTCTTTTTGCACTTTTTATGGATGTAGGCTTTATGTGGCTTCTAGCACTACCTTTGGGCTGGCTCGCAGTTCTTGTATGGCATCTTCCATTTTGGGCTGTTTATCTTTGTATTTTAACAGAACCTATTTGCAAAAGCATTGTTGGTATTATCAGATTATTCAGTAATAAGTGGTTAAGAAGATTATAAATTGCATTAATTACAAAGTAGATTTATAAGCGCTGTCCAAAATGATTACATAACATTGTGATTCAATAAAAACAGATTCTACAAAATAATTTTTTATTAGATAGACTCAATTTTTTTTTATTATGGATTTTTCCACAACGAACCAAAATTATATTATCTTTTATACGTTGTCATGTATAATATATAACAACCCACGGTAAGGTTTAACAAAATCAACCATTCCGTACGACACAAAACAACAGCCGCAGTGATGGCTAAATTACATTCAATACAAGGAGAATCAAAATGAGTAAGTATGCAGGAACACAGACAGAAAAAAATCTTCAGGCAGCCTTTGCAGGAGAATCTCAGGCAAGAAACAAATACACATATTTTGCTTCTGTAGCCAAAAAAGAAGGTTATGAACAGATTTCAGCTTTATTCTTAAAAACAGCAGAAAACGAAAAAGAACATGCAAAAATGTGGTTCAAAGAATTAGGTGAATTAGGAACTACTTTGGACAATTTAAAAGCTGCCGCTGATGGCGAAAACTTTGAATGGACAGACATGTACAACGATTTTGCAAAAACTGCAGAAGCAGAAGGTTTTCCAGCCCTTGCTGCAAAGTTCCGCGGTGTTGCCGCTATAGAAAAACATCACGAAGAACGTTATCGTGCCCTTCTTAAAAATGTAGAAACAGCCGCTGTTTTTGAAAAATCAGAAGTAAAAGTATGGGAATGCCGTAACTGTGGACACATCGTCGTTGGAACAAAAGCTCCAGAAGTTTGTCCAGTATGTGCACATCCAAAAGCATACTTCGAAGTAAACGCAGAAAACTACTAACAATCACTCAAAAATAAGGGGTTCGCCAACAATCGCTAACAATAAATACAAACAATTATTGTTCAACCCCTTATTTTCCCCTCTCACCAACCAATCTCATCGCTACCAGCAAATCTCATCAAATAATTGGTATTTTGTGAATTCCTGAGTTATAATTAAAAAATATTTTTCCGAGGTTCACAATGAAATATTCCAAATCTTTATTATTTTTTTGTTCACTCTGTTTAATTTTGTTTTCAAGTTGTATCAGAGAGCCAAGCAATTCATCTAACAATTCTCACATCCCACCCGCTTACTATATACCATCTACAAGAGAAAACGATATAAATCCTCTCATCGACACCACCGCATCCCTTTCTCAAGATTTCATCTTTAGTACAGATTCCGTGGGCTTTACAACAATTACAATCCGCCGCAGTGAATGGAATAAAATGCTCACCTATTACGACTATTTCTATAAAAACGAAAACAATGTTTACGCCGAAAGCTACGAATACGAAAAAGACGGCAAAAGCTGGAAACTAAATGTCGTAGGTCTTAGACTCCGAGGCAACACAAGCCGTTTCCGTCCACAAGGCAAAGATACTACAGAAGACGAAACCAACCATGGAAAACCAAACGCTGGGTGGAGTGAAGCCTATTACACCTATGCCAAAGATTGCCCCAAAGATGATTACCGCCAAAGTCATTTTAAAATCGATTTTGAACCCTTCGAAGGCGATGACCGTAAAATGTCCGATTGTATGAAAGGTGTTGCCCTAAAACGAACCGACAGCCTTTTTTCAAAAGAGATTTTCTGTTACAACCTTTTCCATCAATATGGAATCTGGACTGCTCCTCGTGCCAGCCAAACCAAAGTCTACATCAATTTTGTAGAAGACATAAATGAAGATCATACCGTCAAAAAAGACATATCGGGTTGTTCCATTACACAAGTGGATTTTGGCGTTTATGAAATGTTCGAAGAAGTAAACAAACAGTCTTTAAAAGGTCGAATGGCAAAAAAAGGCAATAATACAGCAGAAACTGCCTGGCTCAACAACGATGGCGATTTGTGGAAATGTTCTGGTGGAGATTTAACCGCCCACAGTAATACCCCAAGTAATTTCGGCGTTGAACAAATAGAAATCCTCAATGCTGATAAAGCTAAAAAAGATTGGAGTTTTATCTGGTACGCCCCTTGCTACGACCTAAAAACAAATAAAAAAAACCTAGATTCCGCCGCCCTTAAATTCCAGGGTTTCCTAACAGAATTAAATAATCTTTCAAACATAAACAAGTTCACAGACCAAGGCATTCAGGCTCGCAAAGACTTTTACGAAAAATGGTTTGATGTAGATTTTTTTATAAAAACTTATGCTGTAAATATTCTTGTTGGTATGGACGATGATTACTGGGGCAATGCTAACAACTATTACCTCTATTTCGACAACGGAAACGGTGGTAGCGGAAAATGTTATCTCATCCCTTTTGATTATGATAATACACTGGGTGCTTCCATATGCGATACCTGCGATAGAGTTTTCTCAAATCCTTTTGAATGGGGAAACGGCAAGGATCGTCCACTTTTAGACCGTCTTTTAGAAGTTCCAGAATATGTAGAAAAGATGAAAAACACCTTGCTGGAAGTATCATCCCAAGACAAAGCTTCACCTTGGAATAAAAACAATTGCTTTAATTTGTGGAAAAAGTGGCATAATCAGGTTAGGCCCTATGTTTATAGCAAAGACATAAAAGGATGGCCAAACATTGGTACCATTGGCATATCTGATGACGGAGGATGGAAAGCTTATAAACATTACCTCACCCAAGATAATGACAACATTTACGAGCAGGTTTCTCTCAATTACCGCTTCTGGTTATCAAATAACAGCACCGAACTCACCTTCAATTTAAACGGCGGTTCATTAAATGGTCAAACTGACACTGTTACCGCAAAATATAACGGCGTCAATTCCCAATTAACTTCAATAATCGACACACCAGTTCGCCCAGGCTACGAGTTTGTTGGCTGGACCCGAACAAAAGATGGTTCCGACTTTACAGAATCCTACACCGGCGAAGACAATTTTATTGTATACGCTTCTTGGATTGATGTTTCCAATGTCTCCGGCCTAACAATTTTTGAAATAAAAGACACCTCTTACAATGGAATCAAACTCTTCATCACCAACCTTCCAGAAAATCACTACCGCAGAACATTTTACATAAATGGAAAAGAAGTTGGCGGTGACGAAATGGGAAAAAAATACGGAAAAATCTGGGCATATCCTTTCACCGAACCGGGCAAAACCTACAATGTTTATGTCTCATACGCAAATCAAGATTATGGCTGGCTTGCAAATTCCAACACTCTTTCCATAAAAGCAGAATCTGGTTTAGGCGAGTTCAAAGTTATCAACACACCAGACTACTACATAAAAAATAACATTCTCAAATGGAACTCAGAACCACTCATCCAAGTCGGCAACAACAACCCAATCCGCGAAGACGATAATTGGAACGAATATTACCTGCTAGAAGTTCAAAGCACAAAGAAAAAAGACCCTGCCGTTCAATCAGGCATCCGCGATTCTTGGAATTATCAATCCTGGAACTGGCTTGGTGCTTCTTGCAACAAAGGTTTCAACTTCAAAGAGCATGTCACTGACGAAGTTCTTAGTGGTCTCCGCTCCGACCTTTGCTTCCGAATAAAATACAATTACAACAATTCTCCTTATGGCGACCTTTGTTTAATTGTTCTCGATTATGGGGACACAAAAAGATTTAATATAGAATAATTTTTTTAGGGAAGTTTCTAATAAGGAGCTTCCCTGTCTAAAGACAGGTCGGGCGTTCCAGGGTTCGCTAACGCTCTAAGTCCTCGGTCACTTTGTTCCCTGCGGTCTTCGGCTTCGCCGCCCTTCCATGCCCTAAGCCAAAATTACAAATCAAACAGTTTCTGAATATTTTTTTCTACCGCTTCGCTTAACTTATGTCTTGGCATTCCCCGTTTAGAAGCAACATATTCGTAAATATAGTTTATATAGCAAGGTTCATTTCCAACACTCTTCAAAGGAACCGGAGCATAGTATGGGGAATCAGATTCTATAATCAGCCTGTCCTTTGGTACATAAGAAACCAGTTCCGACATATCACTAAAGTTTTTCTTTCCGCTGTAAGTAACAGTTCCACAAAAACTTATATACCATCCCAAGTTCAAGAAAAACTCCAGCTCCGACTGATTATATGCAAACCCGTGAACAACACCTCTATTCCATTTTATTGCTTTCAAAACATCAGCCGTTTCACTAAATCCCCGTCTCGAATGAAGAATAAATGGCATGTTCAGTTTTTTAGCTAAAGTTAATTGCAGAGCAAACAAATCTCTTTCATCATGAATGGTTTGAGCGTCAAAATAATCATGTTCTCTTCCTGCATAATCACCAGATTCCCAATCATGATCAATTCCACCTGGTCCAATAGCAACTAAACGGTGTCCAAAATCTCCATCAGAAGCTTTAAACTCTTTAATAGTGCTTTCCAATTTTTCAACAGCATCAAATCTGTTTTCCGTAGTTTCGTAGTCAGGCATAATTCCAGCACTAAAATAAATCATTTCGTTAAGACTTTTCTGGATTTTTTCGTCCTCAATTAGTTCAAGACATTTTCTAAATCTTTGAACTCGCTTCCAAATATCATCTGCCATAACACCAGAATCAAGAACAAACAATGGTTTATTAGTCGCCATTCTTGTAAGGATTTGAGCACCTTCTTCCAGACCATTCTCTTCTGTTATCTTGTAAAAATTAAATAAAAAATCTGAATACATTGCATCAAATTATATCACATTCCCCAACAAGAAAATAGATTTCGCTTGCGCAAACGGTTTATCGAATAAAGGAACAGTTTTGTTTAACTTTTTATTCATACAGTCATTGTTGGAAAATATCTTGGAGTAACCGCTCTTGCAGCACTTGGAGCCGTAGAATACATAAATTGGCTTTTATTTGGTCTTGTTGGAGGAATTGCTCAAGGCTTTTCCATTTTTCTTCTTGCTATTGGTGTTATTGGAGCAAAACCAATCCTAATTCTTCTTAGAACCCCAGAAGATGTTTTACCTCTAGCTCATCTTTACATAAAAATATTGTTTTATGGAGTTCCTGCCACTTTCGCCTATAATCTTTTTGCGGGTCTTTTGCGCTCTCTTGGTAACAGCAAAGCGCCTCTTATGGCAATGCTGGTTTCTTCTGTTACAAATATTATTTTGGATTTAATTTTTGTTCTTGCATGTAAATGGGGAGTTGCAGGAGCCGCGACAGCAACTGTCATTGCACAAATTGTGGCTGCCATTTTCTGCTGGATTTGTATTACAAAAATTGATGTTGTAAAACTTTCCAAAACAGATTTTCAGATTAATGTTTCTCTTTCCAAAAAACTAGTTTTTCTAGGTCTACCACTTGCCGCTCAAAACTCCATAATTGCCTTTGGCGGAATGATTGTCGAAGTAATTTTAAACTCTTTTGGTGGCGTTTTCATTGCATCATACATTGCAGTAACTAAACTTTACGGATTACTGGAAATTGCGGCCACATCCTTTGGTGTAGCTCTTATGACTTATGTTGGCCAGAATTACGGTGCAAAAAAATATAATCGCATTAGAACAGGAACAAAAAGCGGCATGATTTTAAGTTTAAGTTGTTCGGTAATAATAGCCGCCTTTATGTTAATTTTTGGCAAACCAATTCTAACAATGTTTGTTTCTGCCAACGATGCTAACGCCGAAGTTTTCTTAAAAAACAGCTATTACTACCTTTGCATTATGTGTTCTCTGCTTCCGCTGCTTTATTACTTCCCCGCTTAATTGGTGCCCAAGGATATCAGATTCTAGCAGTTCATCCTAAAATTAAAGATTTCTAGTCTCTAAAAAAATTAGTCCAGACTCTAGGTTCTTCCTTTTTTGGTAACCCAATGGTTTCTTTTGCCATATTTATGGCTTTTATAAGAAAACTTGCATTTCTCGCCAAGGTTCTGGCAACCTGTAAACCTTCTCCATCTTTTATTCCTTCTCCAGGTTCCCAGCCATAAATATTATTCCAATAATTGCTGGAAACAACAGGCATTCCACAATTAGTAAAATACTTGTTTAATACATCAAAGCTAGCTGTTGCTCCACTACGGCGGGCACTTACAAAACCTGCTCCAACTTTCATAGTTTTATCAAAATGCGAACTATAAAATAAACGCTGCAAAAAAGCCTGTACAGTAGCATTAGGAGCACCATAATAAACGGGAGCACCTACAAGCAATACATCCCTGCATACTTTTGCTACCAAGGCGAATCATTTCTGTTTCAATTCCTTCTTCCATAAAAACTTTTTCCATTTCAGACAAAGCTAACGAAATATTACCTTTTGGGCGAGGACTCCCATTTATCAATAAAACCTTCATAATTACTCCCATAAATAATTGCAATAAAATCATTATGACTTAGGATAGAATATTTGTACAATTAATTTGCTTTTTTTATCATTTAACATTAACCTTTAACAATGCAGTATGTACTTTCTTACGATATTGTAGGCTTAATTTTACTGTTTCTCCTTCTTGTGTTAAATTACACAATGTTTAAGGCACCTTCTAGAACAGCATCTTTTTATCGAGCCATCATTTTAACCGCATTTTTTGCAGATTTTCTTGATATTTTTACAATTTGGACAAATCAGTTTACTAATACAAGTTTTTTGCTTGTTCTAAACAATCTGCTTGCCATAATTCATATTACACTGGTTGGCGCAGTACCAATGTTTTATTTTCTTTTTGTTCTTTCCATTACCTGCGAACAGAAAAATATTCCAAAACAAAAGCTAATTTTTACAGCCATTGTTTTTGCCTACGATGTATTGACTATTGCCACTTCTCCATTCACAAAGCTCGTTATGTATTACGACCAAAATGGAACTTATTTGCACGGTCCATTGTTTGTTGGCACTTATGTAGTTGTCATAATTTTTGTAATAGCCGCAATTTTTGAACTGGTTAACAATTTTAATAACATCACAAAAAAACAGTTTTTCCTTGTTCTTGCCTACACTATCATAGATATTGTCTGTGCAATCTTCCAATACATTCACCCGGAAGTATTACTTGTAGGTTTTTCAACTGCCACCTCGTTAATGGTAGTTGCTTTTGCCTTAAAAAGTCCTATCGAATCTTTGGACAACGGCACAGGAGTTTTCAACCGTTCTGCATTTAAAGATTTTCTTTATTCCAGATCAAATAATGGTGTGTTGGTTTTTATTCATATCAATAACGCTAATTCCATTAAATATATTCACGGTCTTGATAACGGAAGTACAATCATTGGTTTGTGTGTTGCCAAAATGTTAAATAAGTGCAAGCAGAAGCTGGCGTTTTATGTTCTAAACAATACCTTTGTCTTTCCTTGCAAATCTGAAGAAGACGCTAAAGAAAAAATCTCCATTCTTTCTCAATATAAAAATACACCTCTTAATATAAGAATTAACAACGATGACGAAGAAATCCCTGTTTATATTGATTCTTCCATTTATATCATTAATGACCCGCAACTTTTGCATAAACTTACCCTCGTTTCTTCCAAGAAAAATCCTCTGGACCAAATTATTGATATTTTGCAGTTAATGCTGGAAAAAAATCCTAACACCAACGAAGTTAAGATTATTGGAGAAGAGTTCATAGATTATTATAAAGAAAACATTCGCATTCAGCAGATTGTTGATGTAGCCATTGCCAATGAAAGTTTTGAAGTTTTTTTACAACCAATTTATGACTTAAAAACAAAGAGCTTTACTGGCGCTGAATCTTTAATTCGTCTGCGTGATTCTACAGGAAAACTCATATCACCAGGATTATTTATTCCCGAAGCCGAAAAAAATGGAAAGATTCTGCAACTTGGCGACATTTCCATCAAAAAAACCTGCGAGTTTATTCAAAAAGGACATCTTTTAGAGCTTGGTATACAAAAGGTAAACATTAACCTTTCTATGATTCAATGTATGCAGGATAACATTGTTCCGCATCTTCTTGGGCTTTTGAATAAATATGATATTCCTAAAGATATGATTCGTTTTGAAATTACAGAATCAATTACTGCCACAAATCCAGAAAAGCTGAAGTTTTTAATGGAAAGTCTTTCGGCTTATGGCATTGAGTTTGCCTTAGATGATTACGGTACTGGCTATTCTAATACTTCCCGACTTTTGTCTTTCCCATTTTCGGAAATTAAGTTTGATAAGAGTTTTGTGGATTCTGCTTCAGATGATGAACGAAATAAACTTCCTCTTAAACATTTGATGAATATGGTTAATGATTCAAAAATGATTGTTCTCGTAGAAGGAATTGAAACAAAGGAAATGTCAGACCTTATTGAAAATTATGGTGGTTCGCTTATTCAAGGCTTCTACTATGCAAAACCGCTTCCATTAAATGAGTTTGTAGATTTTATAAAGGAAAAAAACTTTTCAAAATAGGGTTGCTGTAAAACAGTGCCAATGACTGATTGCTATTCAAATATTTATTTTTATCTGAACAAGTAATTAAAAATCAAACTCACCTTGGGTGGAAAAAGCTTCCTTTATTTCATCATTTTTATGTACAGGAAATGCTCGCATATATTCAAAACATTCATTGTCCAACAGCAGTTTGTTTTCTGCACAAAACCTTTTAAGCTGTTTCATAAGTTTCCACCGATTTGGACTAGGAACCTGATAAGCGTTGCCGTAAGTATTTTGGTATTTTTCTTTCATTCCAGGAAAATATTTATCAAAAGCATCATAAAGATATTCTCTGTCGCCTTCCCGCAATGTTACTCCAAAATCAAACTTAATAATTCCTTTTACATTGGCATCTTTACAATAAGATAAAATCCCTTGCAGATTCTCTTCCGTGTCATTTATAAAGGGTAAATCTGGTGTCATCCAAACAATTGTAGGAATGCCACGAGCCTGCATTTCTTTTAGCACTTCATAGCGGCGATAAGTTGTACACACATTTGGCTCAATTACCTTGCAAAGTTGTTCATCATAAGTTGTAAGTGTCATTTGAACCACACATTTAGCCTTTTTGTTTATGCTTTCCAACAAATCAATATCTCGCATAATCAAATCTGATTTTGTTTGAATTGCCAGTCCAAATCCGTAATTATCAAGAATTTCAAGGCATCGTCGCGTAAGTTTTAACTCTTTTTCACAATGCATATAGGGATCGCACATGGCACCAGTTCCTATCATACATTTTTGTCGCTTTTTTGCTAATTTTTGTTCAAGTAATTCTGGCGCATTTTGCTTTACTTCAATATCTTCAAAGGGAATTGGTGTATGATAACACAAACTGCGGCTATCACAATAAATGCATCCATGAGTACACCCTCTATAAAGATTCATACCATTTAAGGGTGACAATATTGATTTTGCTTGAATAAAATGCATTGCTTTCTCCAGCAGATAAATACTTTCTTAATGTAATAGAAACTAAACTTTTAATCCCTTTAAATACTCTTTTTGTTCCGCTGTAATTCTAAAACTTTCCCGTGCTTTTTGAATAGTTTTGTTATGTGTCCACGAATCCAGTTTATGTTCCTGAAGATACTTCACAGCAGAATCCCACTGTTTTACAAGGGCGTCTGCAAACAACCAGGCTGTCATCATATTTACATAATATTCTTCGGAACGAATTTGAGCGGCCAAATCTAAATATTCTGTTTTGAAATCCTCATCCAAAAAATACTTTTTTATGAACAGCATTGCAACTCGTTTTGTATAAGTGTCTGGCAATGCAATCCATTCTTTTATTTTTGCCTCGAGCTTATTATGATTCTTTCCAAAAATCTTTGGGCTAATTCCATCACTAACCGCCCAATTATCAACATAAGGTAGAAATTGTTCCAGTTCTGCCATACAAGTTTCAAAATCTTTAATTTCGTTAATTAAAACCACATGCAGAACATTTTCTTCATGAAACTTGTGAGGAAGTTCTTTCATAAATAAATCAATTTCAGCTTCTGCTTCAGTTTTAATTTCTTTAACAATTTTTTTGTATTCTGGGCTTCTAATTCCTATAAATCGTTCTCTTGGCAGTGTAGGAACTAATTTTGCAAGAAAATCACCGTATGCCACATCCTGATGTCTTTGTAAAATCTCAATAATTTTATCCATAATTTACTCCCGCATTAAAATTAGGAAAAATCTTGCCCCATTTAGAGTTTAGTTTTTTAGTTTATAAAATCATTAATTTGAATGAATAATTACCTTATATTTTTTAGACAACTTCTGGCACAATTCTATATCATTTTTTGTGCCCTTAGAAACACCGTCCCATAATATCAGACAAAAATCGCAGGCTTCTACCATGAGTTTGTTACGAACTACACCAGCGCCTCTTCCATAATGAGCCCAATCGGGTCTATACCATTCAATCTGAATATTATTTGCATTTGCCCAATGTGCAGCATAAGAGTCAACGCCTTTAGCACCTCCATCAATAATAATCAGTTCATTCTTATTAACATTTTCTTCCGCAATCAAAGCTTCAATCTGATTAAAAACAAAAGTTGAATCCACAATACTTCTGCTTCCACAAACCATTAATTTCATTCTGCATTCTCCAAATATTTATTTTTAATAATTGCACATTAATATAGCAAATATTTTACAAACAGCATGGCAAAATGTTTTTGGACAGCCACAAGTTCACCATAAAATCACTATTTTTAGTTTATGATAAACTCTCTTTATAAATTGGATATTTGTTTTTATCTTCTTCTGTTATTTTCCTGATTACTCTGCATGGATTTCCAACTGCTACCACTCCATCTGGAATATCGCGATTTACCACACTTCCTGCACCAATTACTACATTACTTCCAATTGTAACTCCTGGAAGAACGGACACTTGTGTACCAAACCACACATTATCGCCAACGGTTATAGGCAATGCAATCTCCAGCCCTTTGTTCCTTTGTTCAGCATCAATTGGATGTCCGGCAGTAGAAAAAACACAGTTTGGAGCAATAAAAACATTATCTCCAAAAGTCACTTTTCCACCATCCAGAATTGTAAGATTATGATTTGAATAAAAATTATCACCAATAGAAACATTTATTCCGTAATCACAATAAAAAGGTGCTGTAACAATAATATTTCCTTTGATTTTACCAATTATTTTATGCAGCAACTCTTTTTGCTTTACTGTATCCGAAGGTTTACACAAGTTATATTCCCAGCATAAATCTGCACACTTTTCGCGAATCCTAATAATTTCAGGATCGTAATTTGCATCATACAAA
The DNA here is from genome assembly GCA_024402595.1 of Treponema sp. Taxonomy (GTDB): domain Bacteria; phylum Spirochaetota; class Spirochaetia; order Treponematales; family Treponemataceae; genus Treponema_D. The sequence goes on from JAKSTL010000003.1 coordinate 34,234, forward strand.
TAACCAGCCTGACCTTTTTCCCATTCTGTCATTTTATCCTACCAATACAAAAATTATATTCTTTCTACAAAATATTCTGCCGAATGCAAAATATAACAATTTCGAAGTTTTCGTTTATCATCCTTTCTGCTATATAACAAATAACATGCAGGCTCCCAAATTGCCACCCACCCAATGATAGAAAAACTTTCACTTAAAACTTTACAAAATCTATAAACCTCAAACTGTGGAAGGCGCAAAATATTAGCAGCCAATAAACAGATTCCTAAAAAAAAGGTTCCTATTATAAGACCAGTAAGCCATTTTCGCAAAAGCAAATGATTTTGATGAAATTGCATAATCGAGCGATTCTCAAAATGATTAACACAGGCAATTTTTATGGTTTCGTCTGATAATTCAAAAGTTTTTGGACAATGGATTTTAATTTTTAAATTTGGAATATACTCCAAAACTCCCACCTTTGTTTCAAGGTATGTTTCCAGATCTTGATTTAAAGCTCTTTTTTCAGGAAATTGGGCATCAAAGTGTTCAAAAAAATCATCAAGAGAATTTATCTGAACATCAAAGGTACATTCTGGCAAATGATTTTTTATACTTTGAATCCGAGATTTTCGTTCAAGCTCCTGAATTTTTTTAATGTATTTTTCTTTATTCATAAGCACACTCCATTATATCACCAAATTCATTCAAAGCATGCTTTTTGTGTTAGATTTTCAAATTTAAGATTTTATATTTAATTATTGTTATTCAAATCCATCAGTTCTTTAATTCTACGCCTATAAACTGGATAAATCCAAACGGCATTTACACACCAGATTAAAGGTTCTGTAATACAAATTCCAAGAAATCCAAAAAATGGAACAAAAAGTAATACTGCAATTATCTTTACAATCAATTCTATGCAGGATGAAAAAACTGGTGTTTTTCTATGATTCATTCCCTGAAGAGAACTTCTAGAAATTACCAGCAAATCTAAAGGAATAAAGAAAATTACTCCAATGCGTAAATATCTTATTCCACACAGAATTACCTCTTCTGCAGCACTTTGCCCTGTCACCGAGATTATAATTTGACGACCAAAAGCAAAAATCACAACAAAGGAAATTGCCGCCCATAAAAAAGCCATAAGCATCATCTGATTAACACCAGTTTTTATTCGATTATATTCCCTTGCACCAAAGTTTTGACTTACAAAATTAGCGGCGGTCATAGAAATTGCCATACCTGGAATCATAAATATTTCAAGATACTTTCTTCCCGCCATATAACCAGCAATCATTACAGTTCCCAAAGAATTAATTCCTGTCTGTAAAATCAATGTACTCAAACTCACCACAGACAGCATTAAAGCCATAGCAATTCCTTGCGAAATAATCATCTTAAAGATTTTTCCGTCAAAAACAAAATCTTCCTTTTTTACAAGAACAATTTTTCGTTTAAACAAGCAGAAAATCACACAACTAGACCCTGCAATAGCCTGAGAAAGAATTGTAGCTCCTGCAACACCAGCCACACCCCAGCCCAAAACTGCAATGCTAACATAATCAAGAATCATATTAAGACAAACACTGATTATTAAAAAAATAAGCGGAACGGTACTGTCCCCCAAGGCTCTTAAAACATTTGCCATCATATTATAAACAAGAGTAAAAATCAGTCCGCCTAACATAATATGAAGATATTGCTTGGCCATAAACATTATTTCATCCGGAACTTTTGTCCAATGCAAAATAGGATTTAATAAAAGAAAGCCCGTCGCCATTAAAAAAACAGCAATACAACCACCCAGAAGATAAGTTCCCGCAATAGATTTTTTCATTTTTCTTTCGTCATTGGCGCCAAAAAACTGAGCTACCACAATTGCAAAACCTGTTGTAAAACTTGCACACAAATCAATAAAAAGATTAGCCACAACGCTAGCAGAACCCACAGCCGCCAGTTGAGCAGTTCCCAGTAACCGTCCCACCATTATTGTGTCAACTAATGTGTAAACTCTTTGCAATCCATTTCCAATCATAATAGGAAACATAAAAGACAAAATCTTTGTAGTAATATTTCCTTCTGTAAGTTTTTTCTGCATAAATACACTTTAATAAAATACAAAAAAAGATAATAGTAAAAAACTTTTTTATAATTGCAAATCTTTAGGTGGCCATTTAATTTTCTGAATATGAATATTACACATTTTGCACCCAAATTATATTTTTCTACAATAATTATGCATAACTTCGTGTTAAGTTCTAAAAAAAAATTTGTTATTTTTCCTATTATTGGTATAATAAAGAAATAGTGTAAAAAGTTGAAAAGATGGTTATATGGTAAATATGAGCCATCTTCTTTTTTTTAAAGAATTACTTAATCAATTACACATTTTCCATTCATTCGGAATCGGAATATGTAAAATATGCAAAATTGATTAGCTTCGGAGATTGATTTTTCATAGGTTTTATAGGAGCTATTATGGCAAAGAAAGAATTAGACAGATTATCCAAAAATCTAAAAAAGAATTTAAGCATTAAACTAAAAATGATGTTTATGCTTATTGGCGCTGTAACTTTTACATGTGCCGTCGTTCTTTTTGTAACTCTTGGAATTTTTAACAAGAATCTTGTCCGTCATGAACAACAAAGAATTGAAACAAACTCTCAAGGTGTTATGAATATTGTTGCTGACTGGAAACTGGAACTTGTTCAATATGGTTATCTTTTTTCTATAAATCAAGAAGTAGCAGAGGCTCTTTACCACCAAGATGCTTCACTTTCTTCCATTATTGAAGAAATTACCTCAAATCTAGACTTAGATTTTTATGCAGTTACCGACAAAGAAGGAAATATGCTTGTCAGTGATAATTTATCAGGTGATATTTTAGCTAATAAATCTGTTAAAAAGGCATTATCTGGTACTGCAGATTGGTGTTATGATTCCATTGGAGATCAAGTTTTCTCTATTGTTTCTGTATATCCTATTTTCTATTCTGATGAATTAGTAGGAACCGTTCTTCTTGGTTATGCTCTTGATAACAACCTTTTGTGTGAAGAAGTAACTAATGGTTATGATTTGGAAGCAACTATTTTCAAAGACAATCTAAGAATTGATACAACCCTTAAAGATGAACAGGGCAATAAACTCATTGGTACAACATTGGATAATAGTACAATTACAAAAACTGTACTGAAAGATGGTAAAAACTATTATGGAAATGTTACCATTGCAGGTAAAGCTTATTCATCAGCTTATTTGCCTGTTGTTTCCAGTGACGGTTCAATCACAGGTATGATTTTCGTTGCAAAATCTCTCCATGCTATCGATTCCACAAAAATGCAGACAATTTACACAGTAATTCCACTAAGTATTGGTCTTATTGTTCTTCTTGTAGTTATTGTTTGGACATTTATTCGTTGGCTTATGTGGCGTATTAAGAATGTATCTGATTCTCTTGAAGAAATGGCTTCTGGTGAGGCAGACTTAACAAAACGATGTAAGCTTATGCTTAATGATGAAATTGGTACTCTTGTTATTCACTTTGATGCCTTCTGTGATAAATTGCAGCAAATTATTTCCGGTGTTAAGGAATCTAAAAATGAACTTACAGATACAGGTAATAATCTTTCCAACGCAATTACAGAAACTTCTGAATCAATCAATGGAATTAGTTCAAACATCGATACTATTCATTTACAAATAACTAATTCTGGTAACAGTGTTTCTAATACCGCCAATGCAGTTAAAGATGTTACAGAAAATATCAATCTTTTGAACAGTATGATTCAGGAACAGACTCTTGAAATTACACAAGCCGCCAGTGCAGTTGAACAGATGATTGGAAATATTTCTTCGGTAAATACTTCCGTTGAGAAAATGGCTAATTCCTTTACAGAGCTTTCTTCAGATGCTCAAACTGGATTTACAAAACAGCAGGATGTTAATGAAAGAATTAAGATGATTGAAACTCAGTCTGCAATGCTCCAAGAAGCCAACCAAGTAATTCTGGATATTGCTGAACAGACAAACCTTTTGGCTATGAATGCGGCTATTGAAGCGGCTCATGCAGGTGATGCTGGTAAAGGATTCTCTGTTGTTGCTGATGAAATTAGAAAGCTTTCTGAAACATCTTCTGTTCAGTCACAGACAATTGGTGATCAGCTTAACATTATTCGCGATTCAATTTCTGGTGTAGTATCTGCTTCTAATGAATCTAGCGAGGCTTTTGCTTCTGTTTCAAATAAACTTAAAGAAACTGATGAACTGGTTATTCAGATTAAAGCAGCTTTGGATGAACAGACAGAAGGTTCAAAACAGATTAGCGATGCTCTTAGATCAATGAACGATAGTACTTCTGAAGTTAACAGTGCTTATAAAACTATGTCTCAGAAGAATAAAATCATTCAGGACGAAGTTGAAGCCCTTCAGGAAATTACAGATGAGATGCAATCAAGTATGGAAGAAATGTCCGACAATTCTATTAGAATTAAACAGACAGGTTCAGACTTGAACAATATTGCAACTCATGTTCAACTTTCTATTGAGAAAATTGGTACTCAGATTGACTTATTCAAAGTTTAATCTTATCTATAGCAAGGCAATATTTTGACCTTCAAGGAAAGACTTAAAGTTATTTAATGTTACTTCCGCAATGTTTGAAAGTGCTGTGGTAGTCAAAAATGCTTGATGCCCGGTAATTAAAACATTGGGGAAGGTCAAAAGTCTTGCTAAAACATCATCTGCTATAACTTCTGCAGAACAATCCTTAAAGAAAAAAGCACTTTCTTCTTCATAAACATCCAGAGCGGCTCCACCAATTTGCTTATGTTTTAGTGCATAAACCAAGGCCTTTGTATCAATTAACGCACCACGACTTGTATTTATGATTATTCCATCCTTTTTCATCAATTTTAAATTATCTTTATTTACAATGTGATGATTTTCATCTGTTAATGGACAATGAAAAGTTAAAACATCGCTTTCTCTGAAAATCCTTTCTACATCAACATAAGAAAATCCGTTTTGTTCCGCCCAAACATTATCAGGAAATGGATCATAACAAATTACTTTCATTCCAAAACCATTTAAAATTTCTGCCATACAGCGACCAATTTTTCCAGTGCCAAAAACACCCGCTGTTAATCCATACAAATCACGGCCGGTTAATCCTTCAATATTAAAATTGCCTGTTCGGGTACGCATGTATGCTTGAGGAATATGCCTTGTTAATGAAAGCAAAAGTGCTGCCGAATGCTCTGCCACCGCATGTGGAGAATATGCAGGAACTCTTACAACCTTAATGTCCGCCTTTTTTGCCGCATCAAGATCAACATTATTAAATCCTGCACATCTAAGCAAAATTATTTTAATGCCACAATCTTTTAGAATTGAAATTACAGGCGCATTTACAACATCATTTACAAATACACAAACTGCGTCAAAACCTTTTGAACTAAACGCCGTTTTCTCATTTAATTTAAAATCAAAATAATCAATTTCAAATCCAAAGCCTTCATTTTTAGAAGTAAAAGCTTCCTTATCATAAGAACGAGTATCATAAAAAGCGATTTTTGCCATATTCCACCTCCTGCAAATATTGCTTTACAACAAATGTAATAATATACATACAAAAAGTGGAAATAAAAAAACTATTTTTCAATAATTCTTTTAAGAAATTGTTTTGTCCGTTCTTCTTTTGGATTATGAAATATTTCTTGTGGCGTTCCCTGTTCTACAATTATTCCAGAATCTAGAAATAACACTTTATCGGCAACTTCTTCTGCAAAAGCCATTTCGTGAGTCACTATAACCATAGTTATTCCTTCTTTTGCTAAAGTTTTCATAACAGCTAAAACATCGGTAATCAATTCTGGATCCAAAGCCGAAGTTGGTTCATCAAACAAAATGACATCTGGCTTTGCGGCTATAGCTCTTGCAATTCCAACCCGCTGTTGCTGACCGCCAGACAAACTTGAAGGATAAAAATCATATTTATCAGAAAGTCCAACTTTATTTAGTGCGCTTTTTGCAATTTCCAATGCATCTTTTTTTGGCATTTTTCGCCCAATCACCAGACCTTCCATTACATTTTCCAATGCAGTTTTATTATTAAAAAGATTAAAGTTCTGAAAAACAAAGCCCATTTTTTTTCGTATATCAGGAATCACTTTTTTAGAAGCATGATTCATTGAAGTTTTTATGTTATCAAACTCCATTTCGCCTCTGTCAGCAGTTTCTAAAAAATCAATACATCGCAATAAAGTGGTTTTTCCAGAACCAGATGGTCCTAATATAACAACCACATCACCTTTATTTACAGTTAAATCAATGCCTTTTAAAACTTCAACATTTCCAAAAGATTTATAAACTTGTCTAACCTTTAACATTCTTCACACCTTGTTTTGTAAAATGCTTTTCAATTCCTTTAAAAATCAACTGAACAACCGAACAGACAATTATGTAAATTACAAAAATATCCAAATATGCTTCAATATAATTAAAACTATAGGCGGCTTCGATTTTTGCCACAGCGGTAATATCTTTTACAGTCATCATAAATGCTAAAGAAGTATTTTTTATAAGTGTAACCGTCAAATTACAAATATTTGGAACTGCAAAAACAATTGCCTGGGGAATAATTATTCTTATATATGCCTGAGCTTTGGTCAATCCACAAGTTAATGCGGCTTCATACTGACCTTTATCAATAGTTTGCAATGCGGAACGGAAAACTTCGCTTAATGTGGCAATTGTATTCAATGTAAAAACAATAAATGCATACACAATTGGATTTATTTCAAAAATGTTTATTTTTAGATGAATAGTTTTAATAATGGAATTAAGCAAACTTGGCATCAAACTGTAAACAATCAAAATCTGTAGAAGAATTGGAGTTCCTCGCATAAAAGAAACATAAAGTGCGCCAATTTTTGCACTAATTCTTTTATTTTTAATACGAGCCATGGCTATTCCATAAGCGGGTAAAACGGCCAGTATAAGAGAAACCAGAGTTATTTCTAAAGTTGTTGGAATGGCCTTTATACAAATAATAAAGGTTTTTAACATAAAAGCTTTATCAAGAAACATTCATTCGCCCCTTAGAATATTTCTTTTCCAAAAATCTAAATGTTCGCTCAATAATCAGTGTGACGCACCAATAGATTATGGCTAAAGCAATGTAGGTTTCCAAAGCATAACCACCATAATTTAACGAAATGATTAAATTGCCTTTTCCCATTACATCAATCAAACCAATGGTATAAGCAAGACTGCCTTCTTTTAAAAGAGAGATTAAAGAGTTTCCAAGATTTGGTAGAGCGCTAACAATTGCTTGCGGAACAATAATTCTAAAAATGGCTTGAAAAGGTGAAAGTCCACAGGATATGGCGGCTTCGTACTGGCCTTTACCAACGGCATTAAAAGAACTGCGGATAATTTCTGCAAGTTGGGCGGAATATAACAAAGAGAGTGCAATGGTAACAAAAATAATCTTTGGCCAGAAATTAATATTCACTCCCAGAAAAAATAAAAAAAGCTTTGGTATGCCGTAATAAACAATGAATAATAGAACAATGGAAGGTGTACAACGCAAAATATGGATGTAAATATCAGCAGCAAGATTCCAGAATCCAATTTTACTGAACTTTTGTTTTACGACTAAAATTGAAATAAGAAGACCTAAAACAATTGTTCCAATCATAACGGCAAAAGTAACCCCTATGAAAGGAAGCAATTGTAAAAGCGAACGCCAGATTTGTACAAAGGAAAATGGTCTTCTCATAAAACTTCAGCTTATTAAGATAATAGATTTTCCTATTCTAGCATTTTTTTTAATCTGTTACAAAATCAAATACATTTTCACCAAAATATTTTTGTGAAAGTGCCGAAATTGTTCCATTTTCCTGCAAAGTTTTTATAGCCGCATCATAATCCAAAACTAATTGAGTTTCGTTCTTATTGAATAATGGCCATGTTGGAATGCCTTTATATGGAACAAAAGATAATTCATCTGCAAACTTGTGATAAGGTCCTGTTTCTTTTAGAACATTCTTTTCAAAAGAGAGTTTTAATACAAGATAACCATCGTAACGACCTTCCAGAACCCACAAATATGAATCTGCAATATCAAAAACATCAGATGGAACAAGCTTAATTTGTGGTTTTCCTTCGTGAGCTTTGTTATATTCATCAATTACTGAATATTGAGCACTCAATGGTGAAATCGGAATTAATTTTCCAGAATAAGCGGCAAAAGAATCAATGTCTGTAATTTCATCGGCATTTGAACTTCTGTATGCAAGACCAATAACACTAGCGGCAATTGGATTTGAAGGAATAGCAAACTTCTTTTTTCGTTCTTCTGTAAGCCAAGCGCCTTTTGTTCCAACCTGATATTTGCCTGTTTCAATACCAATCAATAATTCATCATCGGCAACAGCATTAAAATGGAACTCATACTGAGGTAAAAGTTCATCTACAGCCTTTAAAACAGAAACTTCAAAACCATCAGACTGACCTTTATCGTTCAAAAAACCATAAGGAACATTTGTAGGCGTATGAGCGGCCTGAATAATCCGAACTTCGCTACTACTCTTCTTGTTCTGACAACTAGTAGTTGAACCAATAACAAAAACCATCATAATAAAAAATAAAACCAATTTAACTGAACGAACTATTTTTTTCATAAATGCCCCCATTTATATTAAGTTTTTTTACCTACTGTTTTAGTAGGTTCGTTCGATTATAAAAAAAGTACTGTCAAAGAATACTCAAAAGACTATTTTTGTAACAGTACTTATTATTTTTATAACAAAGAATTAGTTTATATCTAAATTAGAATACAACTACAACTTCACCATTTGGATATTTTTCAGAAACAAACTTTCTTACTTTTTCACTCTGCATTGCCTTAATCAATGCTTTAATTTCTGGAGTGTTTTCTTTGCCAGCTTTTACAGCTACAACATTTACATAAGGTGATGATGAACCTTCTACAAACAAACCATCTTTTGCAGCACTAAGACCTGCAGGAATTGCGTAGTTACCATTGATAACAGCGGCATCAACATCAGCGAGAACTCGTGGAAGAGAAGCGGCTTCAATTTCACTAAACTTTAATTTAAGTGGGTTAGATGCAATGTCCTGAACTGTTGCTGTAATTCCAGCCCCGTCTTTCAATGTAATTAAACCAGCATCTGCAAGAAGCAAAAGTGCACGACCTTCGTTTGTTGGGTCATTTGGAATAGCAATTTTTGCCTTTTTCTTCAAATCTTTAATGCTTTTTACTTTTTTTGAATACAAAGCAAATGGTTCAACATGGATTCCACCGGCGTTTACCAAGTGATATCCTCTTTCAGAATTAAATGATTCAAGATATGGAATGTGCTGGAAATAGTTAGCGTCAATGTCGCCTGATTCTACGGCTTCATTTGGTGTAACATAATCAGTAAATTCTACAACCTTTAAATCAATACCTTCATCAGCAAGATCAGCCTTAATTAAATTTAAGATATCTGCATGTGGTTCTGGTGTAGCGCCAACCTTCAAAACTGTCTGTGCAAATAATGAAGAAGCTACAAAAGCGATTGTTGCAAGTGCAATAATTTTTTTCATATTCATGTTCTCCTTAAAAAAAGTGATACCTAGTTTTATACTACATTTTAATGTTTAGTCAAGACCTTTTACCTATTATTCTAGTAGGTTTTAAGGTTTATGCTATAACTTTTGGTTATATTTCAAAAATCGGACTTATTATCTTACGATTCTTTTTTCATACATAAACACAGTCTGATTTGAATCTGTATAATCGTTGGATGGAATTATCTCCAAAAGGATTTTTCTGTAATATCTGCCAATTTTTCGCTTATAATTGAAAATGAAGTTTGTATTTCCTTCTTTAAAATGTCGCCTGATATTTTCCAGATTTATAGTTTTCAAGTAATTTTCCACATCATCAGGATTAATTTGACCAATAACTGCACTATCCTTTAACAACTGGGAAATTCTATCGATATGCATTATGCGAGCTTTTTCTGTTGCATCCATATGAATTACAGAATAAGTATCTTTTGTTAGATTTACTTTCAAAATTCGTTCATAAGATTTACACAGAACATCAAACGCGGCTTGCTGACCTCTGCGATCAACGCCTTTGCTTTCATAGTACAAAGCTTTATCTACATACATACGCTGGTCGGCCTGTTTTGAAAGCTCTTTTAATGAATCATGGGGGAATTCTTTTCTACTGGCAAATCCTACAGATACAGATAATTCTTTTACAAAATTACCTGTCCATTTAGAAACCATATCCTTCAAATTATTGCGAATTTCGTCCACCTCAGATAAATTTACAAAAATAATTGCCTGGAATTCATCACCGCCAGTTCTGTAAATTTTTCCATATTGATCAAAAGTTTTAGATAGACAATCAGCGGCACCTTTTAACAATTCATCACCAGCATTGTGGCCAAGTTTGTCGTTTACCACTTTTAATGAATTCACATCAATAGAAACATAAGTGAATTTTTCATCCAGCGGTTTTTGTGCAAATTGTTTCAAATCTGTTTCAAAAGCATGTCGATTTGGCATTCCTGTTAATTCATCAGTATTTGCATCTGTAATCAACTTGTTTTCACGGGCTTTTTCTTCATTTATTAACTGAGTTACAAAAATTACAGTTTTTGGTTTTTCTTCATTATCCGTATCTACCGCAATAAAAGACGCTCGTACCCAACCATTATATTTTCCCAAGAATTCCGACGAAACTATTCTTTTGCCTTTCATCCGTTCTGAAACTGTAGTCAAATCGGTAAATTCTAGAGTGGCTTCAAGATAATCAGACACACAAATATGATTAATTACCATATCCATCTGCTTTATTGCATTGATTGGTTTATTTACATATTTTCTAATTTCATCAGAAGCGCTAATTTCGGAAACCGTATTATTTTCCAAATCAATAACATGCATTGTGTAATAAATGCTGGCAATTGACGAAAGGTATTTCAATTGTTTTGTTTGATTATCCACATCGGTAAAAGTTCCAATAAAATGCATTGGACTTCCATCTTCCCGACGAGACAATCGCCCCAAAGAACGAACCCAACGCCAACCACGATTTTTTGTAAGAATTCTGTAAGTAATATCAAAAGTTTTATTACCAGAAACATCGCTGACAATTTCGTTGAATTCTTTTAAAACCTTATTTTTATCTTCATCATGAATTAAATCTGTCCAGGCATTAAGTGTATTTGGAAAATCAGTTTGATTAGCGTAACCCAACATCCTTCTAAAAGCATCAGACCAATTGCATTTTACCATCTCAAAATTTCTGTCAAAATCCATTGACCATTGGCCAGAATTCAACGCTTCTTGTATACTCTGCAGTTCAGCCTGTTCGTTTTTCTTCCATGCAATTTCATTTACATTTTTAAACGCAACAATAAATTCTTCACTTGTAGCATCGGCCTTCAACAAATCACATTGATAATATTGAAGTTCCTCATTTCGTAAAATTCGATAAATAAATGAATATCCAAATTTTTCCGAAAGAAGCCCCTTTACTTTCTCAACAGATTCCATTGTATAAAACAATTCCCGGTCATCTTCAAAAACTTCCTGCTCAATAAAAGCCGCCACATTTTTTTCGTAAGGTTGATTCAAAAAGTTCTTGCCGTATTTTTTTCCAAAAAAGTCGCTCATTCGGTAAGCAACCATTTTAGATGATGTAAAATTGACAACAAACACATCCTGATAAATGGAACTCAGTGCATAAATCGCACTCATATGTTTTTTCTCACTCAACTTGCGTTTTTTATGACCGCGATAAATTAAATAAGAAAAATATGCTGAATAAATCAAAAGAATTATGATTATTGCAATAATCGACTGTTTTGCAATGACATCTGTTGAAGCTTTTAGTGATTCTGGTGGAACAATTGTAATCACATACCAGTTATTGCTTCGGATTTTCTTAACACAAGCCACACCGCTCTTACCATTTTCAATAAAATTAAAAGGCGAATCTTCTCTTTCTCCAGCATTTTCTATAATGGTATGAATCAATTTGTTTGTATCATATTCTTTAAGATTTAGTCCCGTTGGCACAACCTGATGAGTAGAAGAAATAATATTAAAGTTTTCATCACACAAAAAAGCAATAAGCGTACTATCAAAGAAAGTGGATTTAAGTAAGGGCTTAATTGTTTCATCCGCATTCATTATTCCGTTCAAAGTTCCAACAATGCGTTTTTCGTAAAAAAGCGGCGTATAAAAAACTAAAAGAGATTCTTTTGTAGGATATTCCCTGTAATATGAATCAATGCCAGTTCTTCCAGCAATACCTTCGTTAAAATAATTTTGACTGCTTACATCCAATTCCGATGAGCCACCACTAATATTCATTCCCTGAATATTCACATAATTTATAAAATTAAAAGGCGTTTTATCAAGAAAAGAACTTAGAACTTCCTTTGGATTTTTTATAACAGACGAATCCATAGTTTGGGAAACCATAGAAGATGTCAATTGTATTCCGCTAAGTGCAAGGTTCATTAACGAATCAATTTCCGCACAAGTCTCCCGCGCATTTTGCTGAACTGTATAAAAGGCCTGATTTCGCAAATCTTTGTAAGTAACATTAACAAAGAACAAAAAAACCGTAAGGCTTACTGTCAAAATCAAAAGTAAAAGAGAAGCTCGTTTAATTCTGTGATAAATCATTTGTGTTTGATATCATGATTTTCTTCACTCCCACCCAAGATGAAAAACTAATAAGGCTGAAAATCACTTTTCCTTAATATTTTTTAATGTAGTAAAACCATTTACCTCTTTTATTATATATTCAATTCAAGCAAAAAGACTATAAGTTGAATCGCCGATTATACAAATATTTTTACTTTTTTTAGTTAAATTTCCGTTAAATTTTCGTTATTATAATGCTATGACTTGGATTTTACTGGTATTGCTCTACGGACTTTTAAAAGGTTCCCGTGAAATTGCTAAAAAACTTGCCATGAACAAAAACTCGGTGATGGAAGTGCTTTTCGTTTATACTCTTCTGTCCTTTGTTTTTGTAATTCCTCAGGCACCAAAAGCGGGCGGTCTTGAACCAAAGTTTTTTCTCCTTATTGCAATTAAATCTTTTGCTATTTTTCTAGCTTGGATTTGCAGTTTCAATTCACTTAAAAAGCTTCCAGTAAGTTTATACGGCATTCTAGACCTTTCCAGGATTCTTTTTGCAACTTTTTTTGGCGTTGTAATTCTTGGAGAAACATTAACCCTTTATCGTATCTTTGGATTACTCATTGTTTCATCGGGACTACTTCTTTTAAAATTCAAACCGACTTTTTTGCTGAACTTATTTAAAAAGAAAAGTCTTTTCTCAAAAAGCGAAGAATCGGCGGAAAACCCTTCTGTGGAAAACGCTTCAACAAAAATTGATTCGGAAGAAAATAATTTATCAAAAAATAATTCACAAAAAGCCGATTCAGCAGAAATCATTCAACAAAAAAATGAACATTCCTCCACTTTTTATGTCATTCTTGCCCTACTTTCTTGTATGCTCAACGCAGTTTCAGGATTTTTCGACAAGCTTCTTATGAAAGACATTACCAGTTCCCAACTTCAATTCTGGTATATGCTTTTTTTAATTATTTTCTATCTGATTTACATTTTTATAAAACGGATTAAAATCTCTGCTTCGGTGTGGAAAAATATTTGGGTTTGGATTTTGGCATTAATGTTCGTAATTGGTGATAAAGCATTGTTCATTGCCAATGGAAATCCCGAAAGTCGCATTACCGTTATGACTTTAATAAAACAAAGCGGATGTATTGTAACAATTCTTGGCGGACGATTTATCTTTAAAGAAAAAAATACTGCGTACAGATTGTTCTGTGCCGCAGTAATCATTTTAGGAATTGTAATTGGAGTTTTATAATTTAGCTGATTAGTTAAAACTCTTTACGCCTTCCAAATCCAAAGTAGCAAATAAATCACTAATGCTTTCTCGGCGTCGGATTTCTTTAAAACTTCCATCGCAACGCATTAAAACTTCGCCACAACGGAGTTTTCCATTGTAGTTAAAGCCCATTGCACGCCCGTGAGCACCAGCATCATGAATAATTACATGGTCGCCCATATCAATTTTTGGCAACGGTCGTTGAACGGCAAACTTATCGCAGTTTTCACAAAGAGAACCAACCACATCATAAACTTCTGTTTTTGGTGCATTTTCTTTTCCGCTAACAGTAACTTCGTGGTAAGAACCATACATTCCAGGTCGCATTAAATCGGCCATACAAGAATCTACAGCAATATATTCACGGTAAATGTGCTTCTGATGAATTGCAGTTGTTACCAGCCATCCATAAGGACCTGTAATTGGGCGTCCACATTCCCAATAGATTTCCAAAGGATCAAGTCCAGCAGGAACTACTACCCTATCATATTCTTTACGAATGCCCTGTGCTACAACATCATAATCAACTGCTTTCTGCTCTGGTTTATAAGGAATACCAAGACCACCACCAAGATCAACAAACTCAATACGAACACCAGTTTTTTCCTTTACTTCAGCTGCAAGTTCAAAAACCAATTTTGCAGTATCCACAAAGAAATCTGGATTCAATTCGTTGGAAGCAACCATAGTATGAAGACCAAAATGCTGAACACCTTCTTCCTTACAGATTCTATAAGCTTCAATAATCTGAGCTCTAGTTAAACCATATTTTGCTTCTTCCGGTTTACCAATTATAGAATTACAACCTTGTTTTTCAGTTCCAGGATTATACCTAAAACAAATTGTGTCTGGGAGCTTTCCAAAATTATCTTTCAAATATTCAATATGAGTAATATCATCAAGATTAATGATATTTCCATGTTCCAAAGCATATTTATATTCATAAGCTGGAGTTTCGTTAGATGTAAAAATAACATGTTTGCCTTTAATTCCCGCTAAATCTGAAAGCATCAATTCTGGCAAAGAAGAACAGTCTGCGCCACAACCTTCATCTGCAAGGATTTTCAAAAGATATGGGTTTGGGCAAGCTTTTACCGCAAAATGTTCACGGAAAACAGGAAAAATGCTAAATGCTTTTGTAAACTTCTGCATATTTTCGCGAATGGCTTTTTCGTCATACAAATAAAATGGTGTTGGAAAATCATTAATAAGATTATCAAGCTGATTTTTGTCTAATGGAAAATTTGAACTCATATAAATACCTCGTAACAAAAAAAATTATGCCAAAATGAGATATTCTTTTCAATAAATATTTTGTTTTATTTAAAATAAAAAAAGTGGTTGTCTAAGAAAACCTGTTTCGTAAACTTATGAACAACCACTTTTCTTTGTATAATCTAACAAAATCTAAACTCGGAACAAATCTACCTGATCTCCAATATTAGAAATTGCTTCTTCCATTTTATGAGCAATTTCCGAAAGATCTGAACCTGTTCTATTAATTTGAGTTGCGCCAACAGACATTTCATCCATTCCACTTCTCATATTAATAGTTGCATCCTGCAATTTCTGGATTTCCAAAAGAATAGATTTATTTCCTTCTGCCATTTCTTCAGATGCAGTCTTAACTTCGGCAGAACTGTTGTTCATAGCATTAAGCGCATTAGAAATCTGTTTTGAACCTTCCATCTGTTCCTGCATTGAACCATTAATTTCCTGCACCAGCATATTTGTTTTTTCAATTCCCTGAGCAACACTTACAAACGATTCATGAGCATTATTGGAAGCTTCAACCATCGATTTAATATTTTGAATAATTGCCGCCAACTGATTACCAATTGTTTCGGATTCCGAAGAAGATGTTTCTGAAAGCTTACGGATTTCATCTGCAACAACCGAAAATCCTTTACCAGTTTCACCAGCATGAGCCGCTTCAATAGCCGCATTCATAGCAAGCAAGTTTGTCTGTTCCGCAATATTAGCAATAACAGTATTTGCTTCCTGCAATGCTTCTGACTCCGACTCGATAATTTGAATCTTTGCAGAAACATCATCTTGTTTTGCCATACCTTCAATTGCATTTTTTTGCAATTCATCAAAATCGGCGGCCATTTTTAGAACAGAATTATTTACAGAATTGATATTACCAATCATCTCTTCAATAGATGCAGACGCCTCTTCAACTGCCGCAGTTTGAGATTCAATCATCTGATTCAAAGATTCAATATTAGATGCAATTTGGTTAACCGCCCCAGAAGTTTGATCAACGCTGTATCCCTGATTCTGAATATTGGCGTTCATACTTTCAATGTTTGCAATAATTTCTGTAATGGCAGAGGCTGTATCCTGAGTACATGAATCAAGATTTCTACCAGCATTAATCAGCTGATCTTTAGTTGCTTTCATTGTACTCATAATAATGTGAAGTTTTTCTGTAAACTGATTAAATCCGTCGGTAACACGCCCAATTTCATTTTTTGAAGTAACTTCAATTCGTCTGGTTAAGTCGGCATTACCAGTTGCAATATCCAAAATTGTATTTTCAACAACCTTCAATGGTTTTATTGCTTTATAAACTGTAAAAGCACCAATCAACACAACACAAGCCGCCAAAAGAACGCTAAAGAAAATTAAATAATTAGCAATTTGCTGTGCAATTTGAACAATGGAATACTGTCTAATAAAGATTACCAAAACCCAATGTGTAAGACCTATTCGAGATTGAATGGTTAAAACTTCACCAATACCATCTATCATATTCCAGGCAACTTCATTGCTGTTTTCATTCTGTAAAGTACTATTAACTTTTCTCTGTGATGAAGTAATAGTGTCTGGAGTAAAATCAACAGTCATTAATTCTTGAATGCCATTTTTAGCTATAACATTACCGTCTCCAGAAAATAGAACTGCAATGCCATCTTTCCCAACATTAATTCCTTCCAAAAATCTGTATAAGTGAGAGGAATCAACAACAGCGCAGAAAAATCCAATAGTTTCACCATTAACTTTTGCTGCTTTACAAATATGAACAATTGTTTTACCAGTGGTTTTTGATGTTACAGGATTATCAATATAAACTTCCTCACCTTTTTCTATAATTGCCTGATAATAGTCACGATCCAAAACATTTGTCTTTGAACCAATATCTGAATAAAAATCGCCATTTTTGTCTACCCATGCAACATAATCAAATATTTCTTTTCTTTTATTTTCATGGGCTCGCAACCATTCAACAATTTGTTCGGTATCTTTTGTTTCTAGCACATCTGCATTAAGATAATAATCAAGACCAGTTATATACTCTTCAAGATTTTTTTTAATTCGTTCTGCATAATTTCTGGTTATATCTATGTAGTGATCCGTATTTAAGGTACGAATTTTCATTTTTGTGTTTTCCACAACAATGGTTGTTTCAATTAAATTTAACATAATCATGGTAATTCCGATTATGCCAGCTAAAGAAATGAATAACCTGCCATTTAATTTTTTCTTTCCTGTAACACTCATAAATACCTCGTTTTTTAATCTAATTGCTATATCACTGCAAATTAGTGAGAATTCTACAACAAACTGTTATTTATTTCAATTTTTTTTGTTCAATAACTTGTCGTCCCGTGACTCGCTTCACCAAAATTATCGGTAAATTTATGTTATTTGTCAATTAATCATATTTTTAATTTTTTAAAAGTTTTTTTTGTAAAAATCAGAAAATGAGTTATAATTAAATTACATTCAAATCAATATTGCTGGAGGTATCATTATGCATGCTAAATTTGGATTAAACAAACCTGATTTCGAACAGATGGTTGCAGACGAGCAATTCACAGAATTAGCTAAAAAACTTCAGGAATCTTTAGAAAAAGGCAAGATTCGTGATGGTGAATATGAAGTTGCACTTGACTGGCTTCGTAAAACAGCTCAATTACAGGGCAAAACAATCTAGAGTCCAGATAAAAGGTATTTTACCAAATCTGAATTACTAAATAACTAATCAATATAAAAGACTGATGTTTTGGGAGACATTCTCGATGAACATCAGTCTTTTTTTCTACACAGACTCTGTTAATGCCAGAAAAGATAACAAATATATGGAAAATCATAATTTATTTCGCTATGATTGTTTGAACTATTCGATTTTTGGTAATAACCGAATTGACTTCCAATTATCCGTTCATTTTACCACGCCAAAGGATTTTTTATGTTTGAAACATACGCTGGTACTCTTTGTTTTCTTTGTCCACTTATTTTTATTGCCATGTTCATAGATTCCATAGCTGGTGGAGGTGGAATAATTACAATTCCCGCATATTTAATAACAGGTATGCCCATTACCACAGTTTATGGTACAAATAAAATTGTTGCCTGTACAGGAACCGCCTTTAGTGCCGGAAATTATATCAGAAAAAAATATGTAAATTGGACAGTTGCCGTACCAGCTCTAACAGGCTCATTACTTGGTGCTTTTTTAGGTGCACAGCTCGCATTACACTTAAGTCAACAGGTTCTGCAGATTTGTCTTATGGTTATTTTGCCAATAGTTGCGCTGGTAATGATTTTTAATCGTGGGTTTGGGGATGACGAAAATCAAAAAGCTATGCACAGTACAATCGTAACCGTAATAATTGCTTTTTTTATTGGACTTATTATTGGCTGTTATGATGGATTCTTTGGTCCTGGTACTGGAATGTTCTTATCTCTGGCTCTTGTTATGTTTGAACGGCTTTCCTTAATTTATGCCACCGGAACCACAAAAATTATAAACTTTGCCTCAAACCTCTCTGCCACAATTACTTATATATGCGCAGGTTGTGTAGATTATAAAATCGCCATTCCTTGTATGATTTGTTCAATTGCAGGCTGCATTCTAGGCAGTCAGTGTGCCATTAAAAAAGGTACAAAATTTATAAAAACCATTATGATTATTGCCGCCATGTTGCTTCTTGTAAAAATTGTTATTGATTTTATCAAATAAATTAAAAACGATTTTTATTGAAAAAATAACAATTTATTATAATTTTTTTTACATTTTTTTCTGACATTTTAAAAATTTTAGTTATATTATAAGTAACCATTTAATATTTTGGTGGTTTGTTCTTTGTAAATTCAATATTTTAATTTCTTAGAAGAATCAGATGATATCTGTATATCTTCGGATTGTTGTATCGGTTTGTCTATATTCCAGGGTACACAATTTAATCTTTCAACTGGTAAAAAGGAGGCATTTATGTCAATGTCTATCAATGAACGCAATGAATTCGTTCTAAATAATGCAGGTCTTATTAAAAAAATCGCTAGCAATTACAAGTATCTTAATTCTGATTATGAAGATTTAATTCAGGATGCCACAGAAAAATTCCTTGAGATTGCCAATAAATACGATGAAAAAACAGGATGCAAAGTTTCTACCTTTATTTGGCCTTACATTCGGGAATATCTTTTTGAACAGAATTCTTCCATAAATTCTTCACTTCGAAAAAAAGCGTCGAATATTGAAAAAGCAAAAGCCATGCTGGAGCAAGAAAATAATCGTCCTGCCACCAATAAAGAAATTGCAAATTTTCTTGGTTACTCCGCTAAAAAAATGGATGCCTACACCAACCAGATTATGCAGCATAAAAATCTCAGTCTAGATTATTCCTACAACGACAATGATGACGACTCTTTCTCTCTTTTAGATACATCCCTTTATGCTGAAGAATCCGACAAGGACTTGCTTCGTAAAGAAAATATTAAACTTATCCAAAATGCATGGGCAAAATTATCCTCTGAAGAACAAGAAATCCTTTCCTATAGAACAGGTTACAAAACAAATCTCGAAAAACCATTATCATTGCGTCAAGTTGCAGAACGAATGAACTCAAACCGCACAACCATAGGTTATAAAGAAAAAACTGCCGTAATTCACTTGAAGCAGCTACTTATGGAAGAAGGATTTTGTGCATAACCAATGCATACAAAAGTTTAAGTAAAAAATGTTTCCTCATTTTAAGTTTTAAAAATGAATAGAAATTAATCCCTATTCCGTCACCAAAGTAATTTTAATTTTTTCCTGGGCGTCCACTTCAATGTTGTAAAGTTTGGTTTCGATAGGAGCATTTTTTTCCCAAGGTCGCATATATTTAAAAAGAACAGTGGTAGACCCTTGTTTTAACGGAACAATTTTATAAACAAAAGAACTAGGGGCTCCCACAATCTTTTCTTCCCCCAAGTAAGTAACATATTCTTCCAGCATCAAAACAGATTCATCCTCTATTTCTGCAATCCAGCTATAACCCGTAGTTGGATTTCCAATTAACTCTATAAAATCCAGCTTTTCACTATTTTCAATCATTTTTTTGTGAGCACACCCCGTAATCAATAAAATTGCTAAAAAAACACCAAATATTTTCTTCATCTCTTCCTCGCTATTCAATAAACTGGTGATATAAAATAATAACTTCATTTATCAAAAAACATTCCTGCATTCGGGAGTTTTTATTTTCCTCCAATAACTTTTTTATTATAAGCCAATTTTCTTGAAAATCATAAAAAATCGATTATATTAATTCTATATTAAAATCATTTTGGAGTATTTATGACTACTGTTCTTTACATTCACGGATTCAACGGCAACCCAAAAGGAGGCACCTTCGAAGGTTTGGTTGAGTTCTTCAAAAGCAAAACAGATTATCAGGTAATTTCATTTCCTTTCCCAGACTTACATCTTGATGTCCAAAAAACCCAAAAGCAGATAGAAAACTATATCGATGAAAATAATGTTTCTATTTTAGTTGGAGCATCTCTCGGCGGTTTTTACACCCTTTGCTGCAAAAAAAATGTATTTAAAATTGCCATCAACCCTTGTATGCTTCCATCCAAAGAAATACCCATTCTAAAAGATCGTAATACAGGAAAACCCGTTTTTATAGAAGATTCCGTTCTTAATGCATGGAAATCCTTAGAAGAATACGACCTGCCAGCCAATTGTAAAAACGCCGCTGGCATTTTCGGAAAACAAGATTATACCTTCCACTACGACGAAAATCACAACTTTAAACCACTTTTTGACAAACTTTTCTCCATAAACGATTCAAAAGATTCTGCTTCGTCAGAAAATCCAAAAAAAAGAAGTGTCTTAGTAGAAGGTGTTCACAGCTTGGAACCAGACCAACTAAAAGATGGCCTGGAACAGATTTTTTCTAATCTAGGGCTTTAACTAAGCGGCAAATACGCCATAATCCACAAGGGCTTGTTCAAAATGTCTCTTTGCAACAAGCTCCCGGGTGCGGATTGTTTCTGTAGAAATCCCTGCTTTTTTAGCAGCTTCTCTAAGCGAAATCCGTGTTCCGTCAAAATTATGGCGAATCTCTAAAGTCTGACGGTCTAATTCACAAAGGCTATTGTAAGCATCAGAAATAGCATTGCAGGTTTCCCTTTTAAGAAAATCCGAAGCAGCATCTTCTTCAGAAACACACAATGCAGAATCCACCAAACTGGTAGAATCGTCATCCTCGTTTACAGGAGCATCAAGACTTACCGTTGAACGAACCCTTATATCTTTTAAGCGATTTTTATACTGAAGAGGACTAAGCCCCATCGCATCAGCTACTTCCAAATCCGTTGGCGTTTTACCAAGGTTTTCTTTTAAGTAATTCACAGTTTCCTGATGCTGTCCAATAAATCTTGCAATCTCAATTTTGTATTCTGGCACATTTTTGTTCATATACTGAATCAATGGATGCCACAAGTAAGTAGACAAAGCCGCTTTTTCAGGGTCATAATCATTGATAATTTCAAGAAACCTTATACAACCATCCGCAAACAAGTTTTCCTTGTCGACATAAGGATTGTTAATTTGAGCCATTATTTTATATATAAGGCCCTGATTTGCCAGTAAAAGCTGACCTTTTGCTTCTGAATCTCCATTTTTTGAACGATTCAGCAATTCCAGAAAGTCATTTTCTGACAGATTCTGTTTATTAACAGGATTGATTGTAGAAGATTCTGCATTTGCAGCCGATGAAACAACTGTGTTTTTAGACATTTTTACCACCTTAAGATAGTGCAAATAACAATCCATGATTTTTCATGAATCCAAAAACTGAGAAATAATTTTCTTCGTGAAACAACGGGAGAAATTAAGAGGGTTACTTGATATTTATTTTTTTATTCATAGTGTGCAAAGAAGATATAAGTGTCAAATATTAAACCTACATACCACATCTTGAAAATATTCCACATTTTTTCTATTATTTTTTTATGACTCCAGAAGATGAACTCTTAAAAGCTGAAATCTGTAACTTATACACAACACTTACAAACCAAGCACAAACACCATTTTCTCTTCAAAATCATTATGAGAGTGTATGGATTCAATCCTTTTCATCACTTGTACAAAAAGCGCAAGAAATTGCAGAAACAAAATGGCCATACTATAGCAAAGAAATGGTAGCGTTATACACCACAGAAATCTCTTTATATAAAATTGATTATGAACAAATATGCTTAAAAATCTTAAATTATTATAATCCCGAAAAAGTTTTAATAAATAAGAAAACACAAAAGCCATATAAAATATCTTTCTGGGATTATTTCATTTCGGTTTTATGGAAAGAAGTCTGTCGAAACGCTACAAAAATGAAAATTGAAAAAGCCAACAATAACCGCTTATCAAAAGTTCCAGACCACAAACAGCGAAAAATCAATAAACTTTTACAAGCATTAAAGATTTACAACAATAAAAATCCTCAGAATAAACTACATATCTATGACAAAGAGGCTGAATCTTACTTAATTGGATTAAAAATCTTCGATGAAGAAGAAACAAAGACTCTCATCAAAATCAATAATGTTTCTTTAAATATGATGAATGTCATTTCTGAAAACCGTAAAGATGATATTTCTTCTTTGGACAAGGAGCTCTCTAAAGATCAGATTCATAATAATCCTGGACCAGACTATTTATCTGCTCAGGCAACCGTCACAACAATTTTTAAAATTATCAACAAGGGATTCCTTACCAAAATGAATATAAAAAAACAAAATGAAGAAGCCCAAAAAGAAAAAATAGACTTTATGAAGCAAATCCTTACTCTGCATTATCTGAATAAGCTTACAGAATTATTCTACGACCTTACACCAGAAGAAATTGTATTGCTTATGAGCGACAAAGATTTTTTCAGCAAAGAAATTGCCATAAAATTTTTAAAAAAGCAGCAGGATTTACTGGAACTCATTAAAACAAACAAATGTACAGGAAATCAAATTAAGCAATATCAGAAAATTACTAAACCAACTATGGAATCTGTCGCCCTAAATCTTGGAAAACCTAAAAACTACGGAATAAAAAGAATTACAAATTTTAAACAATTCTGCAAAAGTCAAAAGGCTTTTCTTCTAGACGACAATTATGACAACGATGAGTTTTCTATGGAGCCTATTTTTCAAATTATTACAGAATAATCCAAAAACCAAAAGTATATTTCCAGTTCAAAAAATATCCGCCAACACAAAAAGATTCGTGTTTACTTGCCCCCAACAATCAAACCAATATTTCCATGCAAAGAAAGTCGCAATAATCCCACAAGAATCAAATGCAAAGGATAATAAACATAAAAAAACCATTTCATTCCCTTCCATTTTCCTCTTTTTCCATTGTAATTTGCCATAAAAGGCCAGACAATAATCACACCAAGTTGAACAAAAGCGTAAATCTTATCAATACAAAGAAACCAGACCACCGAATACATAAAAATACAGAACATCATTGCCACAATCTGCTTATTCAAATTGCCATAGTTCTCATTGATATACAAAATTGCCAATACAGCGATGCAACTCCAGTCCGATGGAAAAGTAATAGCACAAACGCCCAAAGTAATTAAAAACTTTACAAAAACAGGAAGCCTACATCTTTCTTCATCATGAACCAGCAGCAGAACAACAGCCCATGCCAAACTCCACATTACACTAGTCTGATTAAAAATACCTGTTTTAAACGGCAATAGTGGAATACCAAAAGCAAAATTATAGGCAAAATGGGAAATCAATGCAAAAAGAAACAATCTTAAGATATAAGCTTTTACATTCTGCGTATAATGATAGCCTTCCACCACCATAAACCACATTGTAGGAGCCGTTAGCCGTCCAATTAAATGCAGCAGGATTATCCACCATTCGTAATGATACCCAGGCCATAATACACAAGTAAAATGATCAATAGTCATAGCGATGATGGCAAAAAGCTTCAGTTCATTTCCGTTAAAGATTTTTTCTTTCATTTATCAACGCTCTTTTAAAATCTAAAACTTATATTCCCGTATTTCGCAATTTCCCATTTGAAAAGATGCATATTCGTCATTGGTCATATTAAAAAAATATGAATTGATACATCTGGCAATTCCACCATGAGTTACCAAAAGATAAGTTTCATCTCCAGGTATTTCTTTTAATTCATCAAGAAAATTATAGATTCGCTGAGCAAGTCTAGCCATACTTTCACCATTTCCGTATGAATCAAAAAAATATTTTTTGGCTTCTTCAAAACTGCTATCTTTTTTATTATTCTCAAAACCTTCCCATTTACCAAAGTTCTGTTCAATCAGGCGAGGCTCAACCTGCAAAGGAATATTGTTCACTTCTGCCACAATTTTCGCAGTTTCTGCCGCCCGCTGCAAAGGAGAATGCAGAATCTTATCAAAATGAATGCCAGTTTCTTTTACCATTTCTGCCAGCGCATTTGCCTGTTTTTTTCCACCTTCATTCAAAGGAATATCCGTAATTCCCTGAACCTTTGGAATGAGATTCCAATCAGTTAATCCATGTCTCGCGATATACACTTTTTTCATTTTTTCTCCCATCAAAAATGCGCCGTTTTGGACTTTATAACTTAGTTTCTCTGTTACAACAAAATCTGTATTCAAGTTTAAACTTAACAATAAATTAAATATCCATTATTTTATTACATAATGAAAGAAATTTATAGAATCATCTTAGGAATTACCATAGCTTCTCTTCTTTGCACTTCCTGCAAAAGTAAAAAAAATCAGATTGCCTTTGAAGCAATGAATACATATATGACCATTGTTTCTTACGGAAAAAAAGCAGAAGCCGCCAATAAACAGGCAATGGAAAAAGTTCTTGAGTTAGAATCATATTTTTCAACAACAAATCCTCAGAGCGATATTTTTCTTCTCAACCAAGGTCAGAATAATCAAAGTCAAACTACACCAAGCAATGTTTTTTTGGTTCACAGAGACACTTATGATTTGACCAATTTTTCTTTACAGATGGCAGAAGAAACAAACGGAGATTTAAATCCTGCTCTTTATCCAATTACAAAGTTGTGGGGCTTTACTACCGGCAAATATACAGTACCCGATGAATCCACAATCAAAAGATTACTTCCCCATACAGATTACAAAAAGGTTAGCACCTACTCTCTTAAAAATGAACTTACTTCCGAAAATGAATATTTTATTAATGTGGATGATTGTGCAGAACAGAACATTCAGCTAGATTTTGGTGCAGTTGGAAAAGGTTATGCGGGTGATGAAGTATTAAAAATCCTTAGAGAAAATGGTATTTCTTCTGCCATTCTAGACTTTGGTGGCAATATTCAAACTCTAGGCTACAAACCAGATGGTTCTCAATGGAAAATTGGTATAAAAAATCCTTGGGATGGAAGCTCCTTGTGTGGCATTTCGATTTCTGAAAAAGCAGTTGTTACCAGCGGCGGTTATGAAAGATTTTTTACTGGTGACGATGGAAAAGATTATATTCATATTTTTAATCCTCAAACGGGATTTCCTGTTAACAATGATTGTGCAAGCGTAACAATTATTTCTGACCAAGGGCTTTATGCCGATAGCCTTAGCACAGCACTTTTCGTAATGGGTTCAGATAAGGCTTTTGAATATTGGAAAAAACATCAGGATTTTCAAATGGTTATAGTAACAAATGATGAAAAAATCCTTTATACTGAAGGTCTGAATGGCAGCCTTATAACGCTTCAGACAAACCTAAAGCTTCAGGAATTAAAATGAAAAAAATCAATATAAAGCCTTGCGATTTTTTAATTCTTTTTTTAGTTATAATTGTATCTTGCTTTTTGATTTTTACTTCTTCTGCTAAACAAACTAAAGGTTCCACTGTAAAAGTTCAAGCCAATGAAAAAACCTACGAATATTCTTTAGAAAAAGATTCCGTTTACGAACTACAAGGCCTTATTGGAGCCACTACTATCGAAGTAAAAAACAACCAAGTTCGAATCATTGATTCTGCTTGCCCAAATAAAAATTGTATAAAGCAGGGAACTTCGACACCTCTTGTATGTCTCCCAAATAAAATTATTGTTACTGTGGAAAACTATGGAGATTTTGATGCCTTTTCTAAATAAAATCACCGATGCACAAAAAAAACGGATTGCCTATTTGGGTGCTCTTTCTCTTTTGTTTTCTTATGCGGAAATGCTTCTTCCAAGAATAATTCCATTTTTCAGATTGGGTTTAGGAAATATCATAATTCTTCTTGCTTTGAACTTGCAATTTTTTCCTTTCTTAACGCTTATTCTTATAAAAACTGTGGCCGCCTGTTTAATGAATGGAACGCTTTTTTCACCATTTTTTTTAATCTCTTTTGCGCAGTCTCTTTCCAGCGGTTTATTTATGTTCCTTTTATTTAAAATCAATAAGAAAATACTTTCAGATAAACTGCTTTCTTTATATGGAATCTCTTTATGTGGTTCAGCTGTAAGTGCAGTTGTCCAAATATTCATTTCTAGCTTGTATTTAGGAAAACAAACCTTGAACCTTATGGGCCCAATGCTCCTTTTTTCCGTTTTTTCAGCTCTTGTAACCGCCTTTGCCACAGATTTTTTTGAAATCCCTACAGAAGCCCCCATAATTTCCATAGAAACAGGAAATGAAGAAACACAAAATAAACAACCGCCTAAAATCTTTTTTATTATTTTAGGAATAGCACTAACTATTATTATTGCTGTTGTTTTCTGCCTGAAAAATCTCTATCTTTTAATTATTCTATTACTCTTATCTGTGATAGGGCAAATCCTTTGTAAACGAAAACTACTGATTCTTCCCCACATTTATTTATGGATTTTTGTTGTATTATCATCTCTTTTAATTCCAAATGGTCAGGTTCTTTTTTCCATAGGGAATTGGTCCATTACAAAAGGGGCTATTTTAGTGGGTATCGAAAAAGCACTTAAGCTCTCCATTGTTTCTTGCCTTTCCCAATGCATGGCAAGTATGAGAACTTCGGGCAATTCTTTGGTGGGATTAACACTTCAATATTTCAAAGGCCTCTCCAATATTTTTAGACAAAGTGATGGGAATCTTATAAAAAAAATCAATACAACCTTAAGCACAAATGAAATAAGAACATAAAAAAAGCCACCCTTAAAGAATCTTACAGAAAGAATCTCAAAGGATGGCATTTATAAACTAAACAAAGAACAAAACTATTTCTTGTTTACTCTATCTTTAAGAGCTTTTCCAGCCTTGAATTTTGGTGTTTTAGAAGCAGCAATTTTAATTGTTGCACCAGTTTTTGGATTGCGACCTTCACGAGCAGCTCTTTCTCCAACTCCGAATGTTCCAAATCCAATAAGAGAAACATCTTCTCCCTTTTCCAAAGCTTTTGAAACATTTTCAACAAATGCTTTTAAAAATGCATCTGTATCTTTTTTTGTAAGTTTTGTGTCTGCTGCGATAGCATCAATCAATTCTGATTTATTCATTGTAATACCCCTTATTTATAATAAGTTATTATTTTTTAGTGTAATATTCATTTTGAATGCTTATTATTATATTTGCAAGAGCTTTTTAAACTTTTTTGAAAAAAATAAAGAAAAAATGCAAATGGTCCCTAAGAAAAAGAGTCAAAATCTTATCATAAAATTCTTTCCTCAGGCATCATTTTGGTAAATCAGCAAAACTATTTTTGTACCAAACTTTTTGTTCCTTTATAACCCATCATTACAATCCAAATGTACATACAGGTTTTTGGAAGCATTAACATTCCAATCATCGGATGAACATCAGCCCACAAAACTACAGGCAAATAAAAAATAAAACTAAGTGCAACGGCAAGCCACATCCAGCGAAATATATCATCTTTACGGTTTATAAAAAACAAGACAATTACTAGCAACCCCATAATTGTAAAAGGAATATTTCTGTAGATTCCCCAAGTTACAGGTGCGGCCCCAGTCCAATCATTTTGTGGGAAAAGACACAAGGCTATTCGTATCACCATAAGCATTGCCATTACAATTCTTAAAACAAGACTTTTCTTTTGAAAATGGATTTCATAAAAGCAATACATTAAGAAATAAAAGACTGTCATTGTAATAGAAGTAATAAGTTTTCCAATTCCAAGCCAAAAACCATAATCGCCTGACTGATTTATTGCGGCAAAAATACGCGGAACAAGATGAAAAGAATCCCCACAAACAAGAATAATGGTCATATATCCAAAAACCGTAAATGCTCTGTTGCCTTTACTTTTGGTAACAGTTTTGATTCCTATAATCATAGTAAAAATCAAATAAAACACACAGAACACAGCTTCCATTATTTTTCCCATTTTATTACTCCTAGAAACTTAGAACTCGCTGAAAACACAACAGTTTTGTAATTTCAAAATGCAAGTTCCCATCATGTTCTCAACTAAGTTTTCTTTCTACTAAAATCAGGTTGTTGGCCTATTTATTATATCTCCTCAACAAGAAATAACGATTTACCTTCTTTTTATAATCCTTATATTCCGGATATTTTGACGAAGTAACATTTTCTGCAAAGATAGAACTGCCAATAAAAAGAAGAATTAAAAGAACAAAACCAATGGCACTCCAGTTGCAAATACCAGCACCAGCGGCAATAGAAAATACATAAAATCCAACCCAAGTACACTGTTCACCTAAATAATTTGGATGTCGGCTGTAATTCCATAAACCTGTTGTATTAAATCCTTTATTATATGGATGAGGAAGTTCTTCAAGTTTTTTTCCTTCACCAAGTAATTTATATTTTGTACTTTGAAAATCCCACTGTTGTTTATCAGCAATAGTTTCAAGAATAATAGCACCAGCCATAACCACAAAGGCAATAATATCAATAAAATTGAGTCCTTGTGTAGAAGTCATTGCTACTACAGCAGGGAGAGTTGTTAACAAAATCAAAACATTCTGATAAATAGAAATAAAGAAAAAGTTAAAAAGAGCCCACTTCCAATGAGGCTTAAACAATTTGTTCTCTCTAAGAATTACCCAACGATAATCTTCTTCACCAGACCAAAACTTAATGGAATAAGCGCCTTTTTTTGCAAAGTTATAAGTAAGTCTTGCTCCCCAAATTGTTGCCAAAACCGCCATAATTACAAGTCTAGGATTCATATTTCCTTTAACTGCAACTACCCAAGCATAAACCTCTGGCAAAATACTCCACAACTTATCCATCTGGCTGTTGTTATTAGTAATTTCACCAACAATAAAACAATAAAGAATACTGCATCCTGTAATAATTCCAAGAATAATCATTGTGTCAATCTGAATCTGCTGAAAAGCGAATGTCATAAATAACTCCATTAAAAATACCGTATTAGCGGCAACTCAGGAGGTGTTGAATCCAAGTTTGTGAATACAACGCATTTGCAAACTTGAGTGATAAAAAATTAAACGGAAGTAATTCTTACCACAACTCCTTATTTTTTATTCTAAAATGAGAGTTTATAAATAGCAAGAGTTCTATTTTTGTTTATATTTCTTATAAAATAAAATTATAATCATCAGTTTTTCACAACTTAATATTTATTTTGTATTTTTCCCTTGCCTTACAATTCTTTCATTAGTATTTTCTACCGTAGATCTTATTTCATAGGAGGCTTGTATGAATAAAGAAAACAGCATGTGGAAAATGTTTTCCATTATTCTAATGATGGCTTGCACTGGTAATTTCACAGCCTGTGCAAAGGAATCTAAAATTACTGCAAAACCTGTTGAAAATTTTAAGATCGAACGATACTTGGGCGATTGGTATGAAATAGGTCGTTTCGATTTTAAATGGGAAAAGGACATGAAAAATGTTCGGGCTAATTATTCTCTGAATAGTGATGGCACCATTAAAGTTACTAATTCCGGGTATAATTATGTTTCCAGAAAGGAAAAACAGTCCATTGGTAAAGCCAAGTTTGCCACTTCCAAAAAAGATGTTGGCAATTTAAAAGTTTCGTTTTTTGGACCTTTTTACAGCGCCTACAAAGTTATTGTTTTAGATTCAAACTATCAGTATGCGTTAGTTGCAGGAGCCAACAATAAGCTTCTCTGGATTCTAAGCCGTACACCAACAATTCCTGAAAATGTCAAAGAAAACTACATTCAAATTGCAAAATCAGCAGGTTACGACTTTTCTGATTTTGTTTGGACCATCCAAGAATAGTTAAACTTTTTAGGCTTTACAAGAATAATTTTTTCTTAATGACACACAGAGCGGTTTTGATAAGTTCGACATCCCTGTGTGTCACAAAAATCTATCCGAAAAAACAAATTTGCTAATTTTATTCTATTAAATACCACAAAGTCTCATCCGCAGAAGAAAATCTTAACTCTTTCCCGCTAGACACTTTTTTTGCCTTTCTACCCGTTTTGTCAATCGTATACAAAGTATGGGTTTGTTTTCCAGAAATACTTCCCTGGGAATTTAGAACTTCTGCTGTTCCTGTATTGTAAAGTGGCGATGTGGTTAAGTTTATTTCATCTCTTGTAAGATAAAAGCCCGTTCCTACAGATTTTTTTCCATATTCCTTAAGATTTTCCTGTCGATTTCCAGTCCATCGGCTACTTAATGCAATTATGTGATTATCTTCCTTAATTGCAGTGAATACAGCAAAATCACCATCCGATTTAAATGGCGGCAACAGAGAATCTGTCAAATATTCAGTAGGAATTGTATTAACCATTGCCTTTGGTGCAGAAATTGTAATACTCAAATTACTGTTATTTACTGCATATATTCCGTTCTTGCAATCCCAATAGATTTGATTCTTAAGAGAAGGCTTTTCATCCATTTTTTCAGATGCATTTTCAGGAATATTTTTTTCATCCAAAACTAATCCAATTTTGCAAACCTTTGCCATTTCTGGATTTAACCCATACATTTCCGGATTTCCAATAGACCATGCATGATTTTTATACAAAAGAGCTTTTTCCTTTTTTTCATCCAGTCTAACATAAACACTCTTGTCTGCAGGTTCCACCATAAAGTTTCTAAAGATTCTTGCCGCAAAAGGAGCCGCACAAGCTTTTACCGGATTCCTACTCTGATCAAAGTATCCCGAAGTTCTTAATTTATTAATTTCATTTGGTTTAGGTAGTTCCGAACAGAAAGTAAAAATACAATCCCAATCTTGGAATGCGCCAAAACTGGAAATCATAGGGTAAGATTCCGAACTAAACTGATTTGGATACGGATGATCATATTCCGAAACAGAAAATGGTTTCCCAAACACTCTATATTTTGCAAGATTTACAAGGGTTGAGCCTTTATCGGCCTTGGTAAGACTATTGTTATGAACATAATAATTTTTGGCATCCCAACTGTTCGAAGGAAAACTTGGATGATTCCAATAAGCATGTGAGTCAATAATATCAAAAATGTTTTGTATACAAGTTGTACTACAGCCCATAGCAGTTCCCATCACAAGAGCCTTACAATTCAAATCCTTGCGCAAATAATCCTTCATTCCCTGCCAGTATTCATATTCTTTTTCCCAAACAAAGTTCAAAATGTAATTTTTATAATCCGCCGGCAAAGCTTTAAACTCTTCACTAGCTGGAAATAAGACAAGATTATTCTTTTTATTTTTTGTAACAACCGTCACTTCACCGCCTTCAGTCATTTTCAAGTTCTTAATAAAAACTGTTTTTCCTTCCAAATATCCCATAGAGGAAAAAATTAAACGAAGATTTTTATCGGTCATTTGTCCAGATACTATAAACTCGTAATTTTCATAAGTTGTAGAAAGATTCAGTTTTTTCTCAAAGCCCGCATTTTTCCAAGGATCATGCGCCTGGCTTAACGCTACAGAAATACTACAAGGTGCAGTTGCTTTTGCTTCAAAACGAATTGTGTAAATCTTTTCTTCATTAATATCCAGTCCCGAAAAACCATACTGAATATGCCAGCTTGACTGTCCATTTTTTTTTACCGCTATTTTATGCACATTATTTTCAAGTGATAACGCTGCTTCTGCTCCACTATGCTGTTCAAGAAATCCTTTTTTATCAGATGCAATTATATTTCCCAAAACCGGAGCAGCCTTGTTATATTGCAATGCCAAATCCTCATAAGAATGATTATTATCCAAAAGCCATTTATTCCACTGCCTTTCCAAATCATCCCAAAAAACCGTATTTTTATAACAGTCAATCCAACCCGAAAGATAAGCCATTAGAAAACCATTTTCATTATTTATTTCTACAATAGCAACTGCAGGATCTTCACAATAAGAAAGCCCTGTGTATGGATTTACATGTGTTAACAAATCAAAGGCATATTTTTTTTGATATTCAAGTGCAGGTTCATACCAAAAACCCAAAGAATGTGGACTTTTCATATCACTGGCTTTATCAATATCCGAATGAAAACCATCTGCAGAAGACATAGAACGACCTGTCAAAAGATTTATATTCGTATAAATGCCCGCTTTTTTTAGCTCCGCAAAGAAATAATCAAAATCATCCAACCTTTCTTCATTTATAATCCATTTCCCGGTAGCATCTTTCTTTAAAAAACAGTTAGTCCAATTCGCATCCGTATGATGAAACCTAATACAGTTATAGCCTTGTCTTGCCAGATTTTTTGCCGCAAACTCCCCGTTTTCCTTTGATGGAAACTCCGAAAGATTAGTTCCAAAAATCCTCAATCGTTTTCCGCCACTATATAAATGTCCATCCTCTCCTACAACAATTCTACTGCCTTCACCAATCGGACGATTCAACTTTTCCGCAGAAACAAGAGTATCATCCTCCATTGAATAGGCATTAAAAGGAAAAGAATCCTTTACAGGAATAAACTCACCAAACAAAAATGAAGGAATAAATAAAATTACTCCCCAAAAAAGTAGTTTTTTCATAATCGCCACCTTTATTTTGTGATATATGCTCTTTCAAGCATTCACAACCATTTACAACTATTCACAACCATTGAAACAGCAGAAAATGTAATTACATAGAGCACAATTTGTTATACAAAATATTATCATAGGTTTTATGATATACACTATGAAAAAGATACTTTTATTTGTTAATTTATTTTTAGCTATGGTTATTTGTGGGTGCACTTCATCCGGTGTTACTAGTTCAGGACAAACTTCGAGTACAGAAAAAACTGACAAAATCGAAAAGACTGGTTGGAATGATGCAGATGTGGCTCTTTATGCAACTTTTTTTAATAAACAGTTACGAAATGCCGGTTATACAGGTTTTTGGTGGGATTGCAATGATTTAATCAATCGAAAAAAGCTCTCTTGCCGTCAACAAATTATTGATGCAATTATGGCAGAATACCCAGAAGAAGAATATTCATACAAAAAAACAACTGCAGGCTTTGTTGAAGAAGATGCTTTTACAGCAGTTCATAATATGAAAACCGGTTGGAATCTGGGAAACACATTGGATGCCTCAAGTTACGACTGGAAAAAAGAAGGCACGGATGAAGTGGGCTGGATTATACAATGGGGCGAAAAAGATTCCAAAGGAAAAGTCACAACAAAAGCCTTTGAAACAGCATGGGGTATGCCTGTAACTACTCAGGAAATGATAAATTATGTAAAAGAATGTGGTTTTAATGCCGTTCGTGTTCCTTGCACCTGGGCCGAGCACATTGATGAAGATAATCAGGTAGATCCTGATTGGATGAAGCGAGTTCACGAAGTTGTCGATTATGTTATGGACGCAGGAATGTACTGCATTTTAAATACACATCATGATGGATGGGTTTGTGCAACAGAAAATATGTATAATAAATACAGCTCTCGTTTTGAAAGCCTTTGGACTCAAATTGCCAAGGAGTTCGAAGATTACGATGAACGCTTAATTTTTGCCAGTATGAACGAAGTTACAGACGAAAATGATTCCTGGAGTCCGCCACAATCTGTCTTTGAATACATAAACAAATGGAATCAGCTTTTTATCGATACTGTTCGTGGACAAGGTGGAAATAATGCAAAACGAAACCTCGTAATTTCTCCTCGAGGATGTAGTGGTTCCGACCGTGATATGCAGATTTTGGATAAAGTTACTGACTCCGTTGAAAATCATCTGATTATTGAAGTTCACAATTATACGCCACAAGGTTTTTGCTTTAATAATGCAACTTGGACCACAATGTCTGCTGAATGGATTCCATGGCAACACGAATATGACATACGAAAAGATTTTGAAATGTACGATCGATGGCAAAAAAGAATCAACAAACCTGTAATTATTGGGGAATATGCCGCATTCCCGAAAAAGTACGAAGACTATCGATAATAATCACTAAAATATGAGGTTTATATGACACTGGAAGAAAGATTAGTTCAAGTTTGCCCTAGTGAAAGACAATTGGCTCATCAACAGTTAGAGTTCTATGCTTTTGTTCATTTTACAGTAAATACTTTTACCAATAAAGAATGGGGAGATGGAACCGAAAAGCCGGAAATATTCAATCCCCACAAACTGGACGCAGAACAATGGGTAAAAGCAGTTAAATCTGCAGGAATGAAAGGACTAATCTTAACCTGTAAACATCATGATGGATTTTGCCTGTGGCCAAGTAAATATACCGAACATTCTGTAAAAAACAGTCCCTACAAACAAGGAAATGGAGATATAGTTGCAGAAACAGCGGCGGCATGTAAAAAACATGGAATAAAGTTTGGTGTTTACCTTTCTCCGTGGGACAGAAACAATTCTCTTTATGGTCAAGGAGAAGCTTACGACGATTTCTTCTGCAACCAGCTTACAGAATTACTTACAGGCTATGGCGACATTTTTTCAGTGTGGTTTGATGGAGCTTGTGGTGAAGGTCCCAATGGTAAAAAACAGATTTACAATTTCGACCGATATTATGAAGTTATAAGGAATCTCCAACCAAATGCCTGTATTTCCGTTTGTGGACCTGATGTTCGTTGGTGTGGAAATGAAGCTGGATATTGCCGTCCTTCAGAATGGAGTGTTGTTCCCCTAAGAACAAAAGATACAGAAATAATTAAAGAAAAAAGTCAGCAGGAAGATTCTCCAGAGTTCCGTCAGCGCAAAATCAGTGCCTGGGATTCAGATTTGGGCAGTCGAGAATTACTTAAAAATGAAGAAAAACTAATCTGGTATCCAGCAGAAGTAAATACCTCAATCCGTCCAGGCTGGTTTTATCACCCCAACGAAAATGACAAGGTTCGTACTCCAGAAGACCTTTTTAACATCTACTTAAACTCCGTTGGTGGCAACGCAACCTTTCTCCTAAATATTCCCCCAACTCCAGAAGGATTATTCCATAAAAAAGATGTAGAAGTCCTGGAACAATTTGGTACGCTTCTAAAAACCGCTTTTTCAAAACCAATATTTGAACTCACCAAACCACAGTTCCAAAATACTACAAATCAATTTTTCAATTACACATTCACTTTTCCAGAAACAAATCTATCCTATCTGGTTCTGCAGGAAGATATTACAAAAAGCCAGCGTGTAGAAAACTTTTCTATTATGACAAGAGAAAATAATCAGCTAAAAGAAATCTTCACAGGCACTGTCATTGGCTACAAGAAAATCATTAGGCTTCAAAATGCAATAAAAACCAATTACATCGAAGTCCACATAAACCAATGCCGAACCACACCACAATTACTTTTTGTCGGCGCCTACGAATAACTTCCGGCAAAAAGTCAGCAGATACAAAAAACAACCAGAATACTAACTGCTTTTAGAAATCCTTTTTTATGGCTTTTTCAACAGCCTTTCGTTTTCCTTCCCAAACAGTTGGATTTCTAAGCAGGAAATATTTATTAGAAGTATAACCACCATTATCATATATTTCCCTAGTAGTATCATGGTCATAAGTAATATCCCGGCTAAAAATGTATGGTTTTACCATTTCCTGCCAAGCAATAATTCTTGCCTGACTTTTTTCTTTTCCAAAATCAGATTCAGGAGCTGTAAAATCCATTAACAATTGTTTATAAAGCTCCTTGTATTCAGGAATAGCCAGAACTTTTTCCATCAAAGGACGCTCCCCAGGTTTTGCACCAGAAGCCTTTCCCCAATTCAACGGGTCTTTATTTACAGCATCTCCTCCAACAGGATTTCCAAAAACATGATCATAATCAAAAGGAATCATATAAACTTTACCAGTTCCTTTTTTCGCTGTATCAAAATAAAGATAATAATTATTCGCATTCGCCCAATAATCATCATCCATTCCAAAAATAACATTACAGGCCATAGTTCTAAGCAAAAGTTCTACATCCAAATGAGCATCAATCCAAGCTTTCGATTCTGCAATCTGTTCCGGAGTATCATACATAAGCCCATCCAAATCATACACAAACTTCTCAAGCTCAGCCTTAGCCTCTTCAAATTGCCCCTTGTTTGTTTTCAAATCATAGCTAAAGGTTTTGCTGGTTTTCATATCAGTAGTAACATCTTCAATTCCAATACGATTTTCCCCAGTTAACGACCAAGGATTCAAATAAGATTTTTCGCTACATTTCCACAAGTTACCTTTATTGTTACTCCATGCGTTTTCAACCTTCTTAGCCCGTTCCGCCAATGACATTTTATCCACATTTTCAAACATCTCATAAACACCATAATCCAATTCCGTGTAACTTCCATCAGTAAGATCTTCAAAAATGTTCAACATCACTCTTGTATAAGCAACCCTCGGCGCCGTCCAAACCTTATACCGACGCATTAAATCCAAACAATAAATTTCCCGAACATAAGCCGCATCCCCCTGAAAACGCTTCAAATTTACACTTTTCATGCAGCCCGCCATTTTAGCACTTTCACCTTCTGGCAAAAATTCTTCAAAATCAATTTTAAAACTAGACTGACGATACTTATTTTTCCCCGCACCCTGAAGTTTCTGCCAATCACTCCACTTCAAATTTCCTTGATTGTGACTATAATCAGGCCCCATCGGTCGAATTCTAGTTGTATTTCCCCTAAGCCTAAATCCAGAATCAGCCATAATCCAGTGATAACCACCCTTTTCAAAAGTAAAATCACAGTGAACAAAAATTTCATTTTTATAATAATCATCGTAATTTTTCAACAACTGATTCCATTCTGACCGCGGAATAATAATAGTAGTAGTCCCTAGCTTATTTACATCAAAAATAAAATCCAGCGTTTCCGTTGCCTTATTTTCCCCAAAAAGCTGCGTATTTATAGTCTTCAGATGGGAATACGGATATGTTATTTCTACATTCTGCGCGCCCTTATTTTTGGGAACCGAATTACAAGAAATTAAAAATAAAGATGTGATAAAAAGAAGAGTTAGTTTTTTCATGCCTACAATTATACTACACAGTTTTCGTTTTTTAATAGGCTTTATTTAAAAAAAACTAGTTTACAGGGCGTATCCTGCTAAAGCAGGTCGGCAGTTCCGCAGTTCCCTAACGCTCAGCCGCTTCCTTCACACCAATTTCGCCCTACTCAATTGGTGCTCAGTCCAGTGGCCGCCTGCGGCGCTGCTCCATTGCCTTACGCGGAAAACTTATTTTATACCCTCGTATTCATATCCAGCTTCTATAACTGCCGCTTTAATCAACTCTTCATCCACAGTTTTTGAAGTTGTAATACTAACAAGATTCGCTTCATGATTAGCAACTGCACTTTCAATTCCATCAATTGCTTCCAAAGCCTTTTTTACATGTGCTTCACAATGAGCACACATCATACCTTTTACAGTAATTTCCATTGGTTGATTCTCCTTATTTTCATTTATCTTCATTTCTACAGAAGAAAACAGTTTTTCCTCTACAGGATTTTTTACTTTCTTATCTTTACGCGGATTATAGATTTTTACGAAATTTAACCGCAATGCATTAGAAATTACACAAAAACTGGAAAGTCCCATTGCCGCAGCCCCAAACATAGGATTCAAAGTCCAGCCAAACATTTTTATAAAACAACCAGCCGCCAAAGGAATACCAATTGAATTATAAATAAAAGCCCAGAACAAGTTTTCGTGTATATTCCTGATTGTAGCTCTGCTTATTCTAATTGCCGCAGCCACATCCATCAAACTATTTTTCATCAAAACCACATCAGCCGCATCAATGGCAATATCAGTACCAGCACCAATAGCAATTCCCGTATCAGCCCTTGTCAAAGCAGGAGCATCGTTAATTCCATCGCCAACCATTGCAACTTTTCCAATTTCTTTCATTTTCCGAATTACAGCTTCTTTTCCATCAGGTTTAACTTCAGCAACCACTTCATCAACACCAGCTTTTTCAGCAATAGCATTAGCAGTAATTCTATTATCACCCGTAAGCATAACCACATGGATTCCCATATTCTTAAGCTCACTAATCGCCCTTGCAGAATCTTCCTTAATCTCATCAGCAACAGCAATTATTCCCAAAAGAATATTATTTTGAGCAAACAAAACTGGCGTCTTACCCATAAAAGAAAAAGCATCAATTTTTGCCTTAATATTAGAAGAAAACTCGCCGGTGCATTTAGAAATAAAACCCGCATTTCCTCCAGATATTTTTTCTCCTTCAATAATTGCACTTAATCCATTTCCAGAAAAAACTTCAAAATCTTTTGCTTCCTTAAGTAAAATTGATTTTTCCTGTGCAAACTTAGTAATAGCTTTTGCAATCGGGTGTTCACTTTTTTCTTCCAATGATGCCGC
This sequence comes from Treponema sp., assembly GCA_024402595.1. Lineage (GTDB taxonomy): Bacteria > Spirochaetota > Spirochaetia > Treponematales > Treponemataceae > Treponema_D. The sequence continues at coordinate 73,075 of JAKSTL010000003.1, forward strand.
CAGCATTAAAAGTTTCTCTTCACTTTGATTATTAAAAGGAACAATATCTGTAACCTGCATAATTCCCGAAGTTATTGTACCTGTTTTATCCAAAGCAACAATCTGAGACCTTCCAACCTGTTCTAAAGACGCCGCAGTTTTAAATAATATTCCCGATTTTGCACCAACTCCATTTCCAACCATAATTGCCACAGGAGTTGCCAAACCTAAAGCACAAGGACAGCTTATAACAAGTACCGAAACCGCTCTACTAAGCACAAACCCCAAAGATTGACCTACCAAAAGCCAAACAAAAAATGTTATTACAGAAATAGAAATCACAACAGGAACAAAAACACCAGAAACTTTATCTGCAATCTTTGCAATTGGTGCCTTTGTACTGGCCGCATCACTAACCATCTGAATAATTCCAGCAAGCGTTGTATCTTCACCCACTCGAACAGCCTTGCAAACCATATAACCCGAAGTATTTATTGTAGCCGCAGAAACATTATCACCAGCTTTTTTTTCAACAGGAACACTCTCTCCCGTCAATGCCGACTCATCCACTGCACTTTCCCCTTCTATGACAATTCCATCCACAGGAATATTATCACCAGGTCGTACTACAAACTTATCTCCAACCTCTACATTTTCTATATCAACTTCAGTCTCTTTTCCATCTTTAAGAACAATAGCTTTTTTAGGAGCAAGCTTCATAAGAGCTTTCAATGCATTTGTTGTTTTTCCCTTTGAATACGCTTCTAAAGTTTTTCCAACTGTAATAAGGGTCAATATAGTTGCCGCAGACTCAAAATAAAGCTGATCCATAAAATACAGAACCTGTTCATTATTTCCTTCAACGACGGCTGAACTCATTGCAAAAAGTGCATAAACACTGTATCCAAAAGAAGCTGTAGCCCCAAGAGCCACAAGAGTGTCCATATTAGGCGCTCTATGAATCAAACCTTTGAATCCACTAATAAAAAACTTCTGATTTATAACCATAATTAAGACAGAAATCAAAAGTTCATATAATCCCATTGCTATATGATTTTCCTTCATAAAAGAAGGGAGTGGCCAATTCCACATCATATGTCCCATAGAAACATACATCAGCGGAATCAGTAATATAATAGAAGAAATAAGTCTTTTCTTCATTTTTGGAGTCTCAGTATCTTCTAGTTCCTCTTCATAATCCAAAACTTTCTTTTTATCAGTTCGTTTTTTTAAACTTGCACCATATCCAGCTTCTGTAACTGCTTTTATTATTTCCTGAGGACTGGCAGAACCTTCAACCCCCATTGAGTTTGTAAGAAGGCTTACTGCACAACCGGTAACTCCTTTTACCGAATTGACAGCTTTTTCAACCCGTCCAACACAAGCCGCACAACTCATTCCAGTAACATTATATTGTTCCATATCGGTCCTTCCTTTCACTTATTTCATCAGCTTTTGAAAAGTGCCCAATAATTCATCAATTACTTCATCATTTCCGTTTCTAATATTTTCCACAACACAAGTTTTTAAATGATTACCAAGCAAGACCTTATTAAAACTATTTAAAGCAGAGTTAATTGCCGACACCTGAATCAAAATATCCGTACAATAAACTCCGTTCTCAAGCATATTCTGCACACCACGAACCTGCCCTTCTATTCGTTTAAGCCGATTCATCAAATCTTTGAACTCCTGTTCATCCCGCTCCTTATGTTTCCCTGAACAACATGAACATTCTGCCAATAACTCTTCATCATTTCCCATTTTGAGCATTCCTATAACAATGCTAATATATACCCCATAGGGGTATATGTCAACATGAGAAATCTAAACTAGTCGTTTTCTTTATAGAGTTATTTGTTCTTCTAAACAAAGATTTTTGGAATCTGTCCCCACCGCAAACTTATAGATTCCTTTTTCCAGAACAAAATCACCATTTTCAAAGCATTCCAAGTAATGAACATCAATATCAATTTCTACACATCTAGTTTTACCTGCAGGAATCTCTATTCGTTCAAATCCACACAATTTCTTAACTGGCCGAATATATTGGCTATCTGTTTTCTTTACATAAAGCTGCACAACTTCCGCCCCATCCACTGCAGAATCATTTTTTACAGAAACACTGGCTTTAAGTTCTATTTTTCCATTATCTGTTACATTTTTCCAAACTTTAAAATCTGAATATTCAAACTTAGAATAACTCAAGCCATAACCAAAAGGATACAACGGTTCTTTTTCCATATACAAATATGTCATCTTACTTTTTGAAATGTCATATTCGTAGATCGAAGGAAAGTCAAAATCCTTTTTGTACCAGGTACAAGCTGTTTTTCCACTAGGATTTGCTTTACCAGAAAGAATATTTGCTACAGCCCTACCTAATTCAGGACCAGCGTGTGTTGTATAAATAACCGCAGCACATTCATCTTTAAACTCATCAATTGCATAAGGATAGCTAGAAACCATCAATAAAATAGTATTTTTATTTGCCCCAAGAGAATTACGCACAAGAGTTTCCTGTCTAGGTGGCAAAACAATCTCTTCTCTATCGTAACCTTCCCGTCCAACTTGTGTCGGATGATTTCCATTACAAACAATTACCAAATCACATTCTTCTGCCAGTTTTTTACATCGAAGATTTCCATCGCTTATAACTTCAATTTCAAAAACATCATTTTCTCCAGACTGAACTTCGGTGGTAAAAATAATCTCTTCTCCATTCATCACCACATTCTGATTCTGCCATCCTGTCCAGGTTATTCCTTTACCGCCATTCACTTCATGAGGACGCAAAATCGGACGAACAAACCACATATAAGCATCTTTTGCCGTAGCCTTCAAAATCCCTTGATCTTCCTGAAGCATTTTTCCATTGGCAATACATTTATAATTCACATAACCCCAACCCCAATCATACTGTTCAAATTGTGTTGCATGTTCCTTATCTGCACAAACTCTTACACAACCATCATCTTCTACAAAAAGATATTTTCCAGATTTTGCATTTTTAAGAAGAACCACATCACGCCCAGAGTCATACTTTATTTCTGCGTTTTTGAAACCCTCTTCCAATCCATCTTTTACAGTAATGTCATAAGAAGAAGCTCCTGTATACCAATCCAAAAAGTTTTCATCCGCTTGGGAACCTATTACCGCCACGGACCTTTTTTCATCAACCAAAGGAAGAATGCCATTATTTTCCAAAAGAATAATCTGCTCTTCGCTCATTTTAAGTGCCAAAGCTTTATCTGCTACAGTATTAACCATATCCATTGAAACATTTTCATACGGATTATTTTCTGCTCCATCAAACTCACCAAGAAGAAAACGCAAATACAGCGTACCAGAAATTGCCTGATTCAATTCATCTTCTGTTATCAGTTTTTTAGCCAAAGCTTCTTTTGCGGCAGGCACCACATCTTCATTTTTATCAAGAAAAACATTTGCTCCCGCTTTTATTGCAATCGCCAATGTTTCTGCATGAGATTTTGTATATTGATGAGAAGTTAAAACTTGCGAAAAAGCACCTCCATCACTACAAACAAGCTTTCCGCCCCATTTATTTTTTACAATTTCCCGATTTACAGGATTTACAAGTCCAGGAAAACCATTCAATTTATTATAAGCAGCCATAACACCAAAAGCACCGCCTTCTTCTATAGGTTTTCTAAAAACTTCGTAATAATATTCCTGCAATAGTTTTTCTGGAACTTCCGCATTATATGAATCACGATGAGTTTCTGTATTGTTACAAACAAAATGTTTTAATAATGGAAGAGCCTGCTTTACTTTCCCCTTCCCTACTATTCCTTTTGTATAAGAAGTCGCCATAATTCCTGTAAGACAAGGGTCTTCACCATAACCTTCTTCATGGCGCCCCCAACGAATATCTCTTTCCAAATCCACTGTTGGCCCAAAACCTATCAAAGATTTATTCACGCTGTTATAATAGGCACGGCTTTCTCGTCCACAAACCTGACCCGCTCTATATATCAAATCTTTATCAAATGTGCTGGCCATTCCAATCGTTTGAGGTAAAACTGTACAAAATTGACTTTCATCATGAGATGACCAGCCTCGTGCATATTCTGTTCCTATATATCTTTCTTTAATTCCCAACCGTTCAACCGGAGCCTGTCGTCCAGTAAGAAATCCAATTTTTTCATCTACAGTTAATTCTTTTATCAGCGCTACAATTCTTTCTTCAATAGTTTTTTCCGGATTATTAAAAATCATTCTATTCCTCGTTTTTCTTGAATATATAAAAAATTATAAGTCGAAAAATCTATAAAAAATCTTACAAATCTCTATGATTACAAAATGAAATATTATTTATGTCGGAAAAACAGTTTGAATGCACAAAAAATAATGTACCATCCTGTTCAAGAAATATAACTTTTTAACCACAGTTCAAACTCATTTTTTCTACGTTTTCTTATTCTTTTACCAAGGGATTTTTCTTTTTTTCCCATAATTTTTATAAACCTAAAATTTCAAAAACAAGGGCGCTTTTTGCCATCAACTTATAATTTATCACTTTCTTATAAGATAATGGATTATAGAGAATTTTGATATAATAAATATAAGTTTTATATACTTTTTCTTATACACTTTATTATATTTATATATATTTTATTAGTTTTATATATATTTTCTTATACTTTTTATTATACACTTTCTTATAAACACTCTTAT
>JAKSTL010000030.1 GCA_024402595.1 Treponema sp.
GCTGCAATTCAGGCCAAGGAAGAGACCTATGTTGCAGTCTTAGCAGTAGAAGCAAAATCAGAGGATGCAAAATCAGAGGAAGTTCAGGAATTGGTTGAAAAACAGCTTTTAGATTCACAGAACCGTTTGCGAATCTACAATTTTGAAACTGAAACTTTTGTGCCTAAAAATAATAATCAGTCTTTGGAAATTATTCATAAGAATGAAAAATCACTGGTTAGAAGCATTTACAATAATCTTTTTAAACTTGTAAAAAAAGAATACTGGACAATAAATGGTTTGAAAGATTCTAAAATCCAGTTGCATGAAGATTATTTTTATGAAGATAATAAATTGCAGAAAAAAATTGTTATTTCAAAAAATATAGAAAATCATTCCTTGTATAAAGATGAAAAAATTTATGAAAATCTTAAATATGAGCTTTTGGGACAATATAAAATTTTAAATACAAAAACTTTGTGGCTTTATAATTCTGATGGAAAAATTATTGAGGAAGAAATAACAGATTATAAATATAATCAAACTGATTATCAAACTGATTATCAAACTGATTATCAAAGTGATTATCAAACTGATTATGTTAAAAACAACGAGGCTGATGAAAAAGAAAAAAATCAGGATTCTGGAAAAAAGGATGAAAAGCTTGAAAAAAATACAAAACAGATTTTAGAACCGAAAATCATTGTACCAGAAGAAGTCTTTGTAAAAAAACAGCGTTACTTATATAACAAAAATCAGGATTCTGCTGAAAAATCACAGGAAAACACGACAGAATCTGATAAAAAAGATGAAGTTCCACCTGATTATGAATATTATGAAAATAATCAGCTGAAAATAAAAACCGTTTATTCAGAAAAAGGAAAGTATATTCAGACTATTTATTTTGATGAAAACTTTGCGGTTGTGACAGAATACGAAAATAATAAAAAAGTCCGAGATACTTATACTGTGGATGGAATTGTTAGAAGGATAAAAAATTATGAAAAACAGGGCGAAGAATAAAAATCTGTTTTCCAGTTTAAAATGGATTATTTCGGTTTCTCAAAGATTCGCACGGGTTGATAGAAATGGGCGTTCGGCGGCTACTTCAATTTTGGCAACTTTGGGAATCTGTTTTGGGGTTATGACTTTAACTGTAGTTATGAGTGTAATGAACGGTTTTCAGATGAGTTTTATTGACGCCATTATGGAAATCTCGTCTTATCATGTGCGGGTTAATGAAATGTCTGCGGAAAATGAAGCTCTTTTTTATGAAGTCTGCAATTCTACTAAAAATGTTCTTTCTGCTACCGGTTTTTACGAAGCACAGACTTTAATGACGGGGAAAAAAGGAAAGGAAAATGCGGCAATTATTAGAGCAGTAGATCCTTCAATTTATACAACCGACAAAGGATTTTTTAAGCAGCTGGATATTTATGCGGGCAATTTTACCTTGTCTCAGCCAGATTCTATTGTTTTGGGTTCTTCTTTGGCCAGAAAATTAGGTGTTACAGTGGGAGATAATGTAAATCTTTTGGTTTTAAGTGGCGGAAGTGATGTAAGTCTTTTTTCTGATGACAGAAATTTTAAAGTAACGGGCATTTTTAACACAGGCTATTCAGAAATAAATAATTCTTATTCATTTATAAATATAAAGGATGGGGAAAAATATTTTGGGGCTTCTGCAAAAAAGATTTATGGAATTAAGCTGAAAAACTCCAATGATGATATGCATACTATTGCACAACTGCAAAAAAAAGTTCCTGACGCAAAGTTTCAATCCTGGCGGGATTATAATAAAACTTTTTTTGGAGCATTGCGCATTGAGAAAAATATGCTGCTTTTGCTGGTGGCTTTAATTTTTGTTGTTGTAGCAATAAATATTTACAATGGTATGAGACGCCTTGTTTTTGAACGACGCAGTGAAATTGCTATTTTATCGGCACTTGGAGCAACTAATTCGGAAATAAAGTCAATTTTTATTATGAGAGGATTTACCACTGGAGCCGTTGGAGCTTTTATTGGTGTAATTTTAGGATTAGCTATTAGCGTGAATACAGATGTGGTCTTTAACATGGCTTCTTCGGTAATGTTCTGGGTTCAATATTTCTTTACTGCAATTTTTAATCCTAATAATCTGATGTATGTTCAGGAAAACTCTTCTTATGCAATTTATGCAAATATTCCTGCAAGAATATTCTTTTCGGAAGTTGTGCTTATTGCTTTGTTTGGGCTGGCTTCTCCTTTGATTGCATCCTGGGCCGCAAGTAAAAATGTATTAAAACTAACCGTAGCAGAGGTTTTACATGATGAATAAAAATATTATTGAAATTAAAGGTTTGGAAAAAACTTATAGCACAGATATTGAACAGCTGACAATTTTAAAGGATTTGAATCTTTCTGTGATGGAAGGTACTAAGGTTGTTATTGTTGGTGAAAGTGGTAGTGGTAAAAGTACCTTGCTGAATGTGCTTGGTGGAATTGATACTGTAACAAAAGGCTCTGTGAAGGCTGGAAAATGGGATTTGGTTCATCTTACGGAAAGTGAAATTGCAGAATATCGGTCTAGTTTTTTGGGGCTGATTTTCCAGTTTCATTATCTTTTAAAGGATTTTACGGCTTTGGAAAATGTGTATATGCCAGCTTATATTGCGGGAGTTCCTAAAAAAGAAGCAATTGAAAGAGCGGAACAGTTGCTTAAGGATGTAGGTGTTATTGACAGAAGAAACCATTTGCCATCTCAGCTGTCTGGTGGTGAAAGACAAAGGGTTGCCGTTGCCCGATCTTTAATAAATAATCCTTCGCTTATTTTGGCTGATGAACCTACTGGAAATCTTGATCCGGAAAATGCCATGATGATTGGTGATATGCTGTTTGAAATGGTGGAAAAGTATAATAAAACCTTGCTTTTGGTTACTCACGATTTAAAACTTGCGGCTAAAGGTGATGTTTGTTATAAAATTGTAAAAGGTAAGCTTCAACCTGCGGAAATTAGGGGATAATTTATGACAATAAAAGCGTCTCTGATGTTTGCTAAGAGTTTAATTTTTCCAAAGGCCGAAAAAAAATCTTCGGCAAGACGGAGTTTGTTTGGGGCTTTAATTTGCATTGGTCTAAGTATTGTTCCTTTGATTGTGGTTTTGTCTGTAACTAACGGGATGATTGAAGGAATGACGGAACGAATTATTGGATTGTCTTCCAGTCATTTGCAGGCTTATGTGGCAACTTCGATAAATGAAGTAAAATCTGCGGAAAATTTTAAAGCTTATGCTGAAAGTTACAAAAGTGTGGCTGGAATACAAAAGGTTTATCCTGAAGTTGGGGTGACGGGACTTGCGGCTGGTAAAAATTATCGTTCGGGAATAGAAATCAGGGGAATGGATAGTAATATTTTTCAAAATAATAAAAACTTTGGAAAATTATTTACGGTGATTGAAGGTGATTTGGAAGATTATGCTGGTTCGGAATTGACTGGTGAAAAAAAGGCTGTAATTGGGCAGAAAATTGCTGAAACTTTGGAACTGCACGCTGGCGATACTTTTAGAATAATTACCACAAAATCTACCAATGGAAAAATCTCTCCAAAACTAACTTCTTTTAAGGTTGCGGCAATTGTTTCTTCTGGATATCAGGAATTGGATGCTTTGTGGGTTTTTATTCCTATTGAAATTGCCTATTCTTCTTTGTCTCTTTCCAGTGCCAGTTATACAATTATGCTGGAAACTCCAGATGCTTTTTCTCCAGATTTAGTGCGTCTTCAAAATAAGGTAAAAAATGAACGAGGACGATATGCAAATATTTATAGATGGGACCAGGTGCATGCGGCGGAGTTTGAAAACTTTTCTTCCACAAAGGTTATGCTTGTTTTTATTATGATGATGATTGTGCTGGTAGCTTCGGTAAATGTTTCTTCGGCAATTGTTATGCTGGTTATGGAACGAAAAAAAGAGATTGCCATTTTAAAGAGTATTGGCGGTTCTCCAGCGGGAATTACTCTTTCTTTTTTGATTACGGGCATGGCTTGTGGATGTGGTGGTGTTATTATTGGGCTGCCAATTGGGCTTTTGGCCTCCGTAAATGCGAATCAGATTGTGACGGTTATTGAAAAACTGGTAAATTATGTTGCAAAATTCTGGAATTTATTGAAAGGGGTACCTTTAAGCGAAATTTCTAACATTCATCTTATGGACCCGGCATATTATTTGCAGGAAATTCCAATTGATATTCCTTTTGGCTCTATTTTTTTAATTGCGGCGGCTACAATTCTTCTGTCTTTGATTGTTTCTATTTTGCCATCCATTAAGGCGGGAAAAGAAAAACCAATTGAAATTCTAAGAAAGGTTTAAAATGATGGGGCTTGCGAAGGGGTGGAGGGCAGCGAAGCTGGTACGAAGTACCGTCCGTAGGTAAGCCCGGAAGCCCGTTTTGTGGTTTGATTGAAAATTTTGGTGTTAGAATAAAAATTTTTAAGAATTCTGTTCGCCCATAATAAAAAAAATAATAAAATCAGGATGAATTTTCTCGCATTTATTAAATTTGGTGTAAATTCTTTTTGGCTATGTCGATTTTGGGGAATTCTGCCGATAATTAAGGGAGATTATTTTAAAAATCGAGGTTATGATGAAGACTTTTTCACCACGGGCAAAGGAACTGATTGGAATTTTAGCACAGGATGAGGCTCGAAAACTTGGAAGCCGTCAACTTTTGCCGGAGCATATAATTTTAGCACTTGTAAAAAGTGAAGAAGGTTTGGGCTTTAATGTTTTTCAAAAATTGTTTCTGGATCCTTTAGAATTGCAGCTTTTTCTTGAAAAATTTTTTGAAAATGAAACGAAAATTCCTAGTCTTGATAATATTCCTTTGAGCAGAAGATATCAGCAGCTTTTGGACATTGCGGATATTGAAGCAAATGCTCTTCATAACGATTATATTGGTACGGAACACCTTTTGCTGGCGGCTATTCGCGAGGAAGGTAGTGTTACGGCTCGATTTTTTTCTGCATCGGATTATACGATTATGGATGCCCGATTTATTGTTATGGATTTACAGGCGGAAATGCGGTCATCTATTCGTCAGCAGCAGGCGGAAAATCTTGTAGATACTGTTTTTAGAAGTTTGTTTAATAATGAAGGTATGGGGTCTATTTTTGATATGTATGAAGAAAAAAAGCCTCAGCCTGTGGTAGATAAATCGCAGCAAAAAAAGAAAGAAAACGTTTTGGGCGAGTTTACACGGGATTTAACTAAGCTGGCCAGAGAAAACAAGCTGGATCCTGTGGTGGGGCGGGATAAAGAGATTCATAGAATTATTCAAATCCTAAGCAGACGAACAAAAAATAATCCTGTGTTGACGGGAGAGCCTGGTGTTGGTAAGACTGCAATCATTGAAGGATTAGCTCAGAAAATTGCTACGGGACAAGTGCCTTTGGATTTGCTGAAGAAAAAGATTTTGTCGCTGGATATTGCCTCGGTAGTTGCGGGAACAAAATATCGCGGTGAGTTTGAAGAGCGAATGAAAAAAATCCTGAAAACTTTAGAAGAAAATAAAGATATTATTCTTTTTATTGATGAACTTCATTCAATTATTGGCGCCGGTGGTAATGAAGGCACTATGGACGCTTCTAATATTATGAAACCTGCTCTTTCTAGAGGTGAGATTCAGATTATTGGTGCTACTACAACAAAAGAATATACTCGGCATATAGAAAAAGATTCTGCTTTTGAACGACGATTTCAGGTTATTCGTGTGGAAGAGCCTGATGTTAGTGAATCGGAAGAAATATTGGAAGGTATAAAAAACAAATATGAAAAATATCATAATGTGGTTTATTCTCAGAATGTAATTCCTTCGATTATAAAATTGTCTAAACGATATTTGCCTGAAAAAGTATTGCCAGATAAGGCTATTGATATTCTTGACGAAGCGGGTGCTGCAAAAAAGATTCAGGAAGAAGAAAAACCTTCGGAACTTGCGGAATTAGAGAAAATGAAGCAGGAACTGGAAAAGGAAAAAAATAAGCTTATTGAAAATGAAGATTACGAAAATGCAACTTTTGTGCGTGAAAAAGTAATTGAATTAAAGCGAAATCTGGCTCGTTACAAAGATTATTGGGAGAGAAACAACGGAAGTTCTGCAAAAACTGTAACAGAAGAAGATGTTGAAAAAATAATCAGCGAAATGACGGGAGTGCCTCTTGAACATTTAAGCGTTTCGGAAACTGAACGAATTATAAAAATGGAAAATGAGCTTCATAATACGGTTATTGGGCAAAATGAAGCGGTTAAGATTATTTCTGATGCCATTAGACGAAGCAGAGCGGGCATTTCTGCACCAGACCATCCTCTTGGTTCCTTTATTTTCTTAGGTCCAACAGGCGTGGGAAAAACTCAATTGGCTAAGGCTTTGGCAAAGTATCTTTTTGGTTCTGAATCTGCACTTATTCGTGTGGATATGTCGGATTATATGGAAAAACATAATGCCAGTCGTTTGGTTGGTGCACCTCCAGGCTATGTAGGTTATGAAGAAGGTGGATTTTTAACGGAAAAGGTTCGTCGTCATCCATATTCCGTTGTTTTGCTTGATGAAATTGAAAAAGCGCATCCAGATATTTTTAATCTTCTTTTACAGATGCTGGAAGAAGGTGAACTGTGCGACAATTTAGGCCATGTGGTTAATTTTAGAAATACTGTGATTATTATGACCAGTAACGCAGGAGCCAGACAGATTACAAATGAAGGAAAAGTGGGTTTTGGTTCTGTGGATGGTGTGCTTTCTCATAATGAAATTAAAGCGGGTGCTCTAAAAGAATTGAAACGATTGATGAATCCTGAGTTTTTAAACCGAATTGATGATGTTATAGTTTTCAATGCTCTTTCAAAAGCAGAAGTGGAAAAGATTCTGGACATTCAATTGAATATTTTGCAGGAAAGGTTGCGGGAAAAAAATATAGAAATCAAACTTAAACCAAAAGCAAGGGAATATCTTATTGAAAATGGTTACAATCCATCTATGGGTGCAAGACCAATGAAGAGATTGATTCGAAAAGAAATTGAAGATCCTTTGGCTATGGAAATGCTGGTTAATCAGGGAAAAAATCTTGATTTGGCTGTAGTGGAATGCATTAAAGGTCAGATTAAAATAAAAATGGAAAAGAAATCTGCTGAAGATAACCAACAGTCTGAGGATTCTGAAAAATCTATTGAAAAAGAAATTGTGGAAATGAAAATCATTTCAAAATAATTGAGGATTTATGGTGAAAAAAAATCTGATTATAATTTGTCTTTTGTTTTTGGGAGTGAGCACTGCTTTTTCGGAAAAAATAAGAGTAGGCGTATTGAATGGACCAAGTTGTGTACCTGTTGCCTGGCTTATTGAAAATGTTAAGCAGATTGACGATTCGGTATTATCTTTTGAAAGATTTAGCGATGCTCAAAGTCTGCTTCCAAAATTGATAAAAAACGAAGTTGATATTGGATTTTTGCCTCCAAATGTAGCTGCCAAGGTTTATAACAGTGCAAATAAAGCCATAATCTGCTGTGGAATAACTGGAAAAGGGAATTTGAGTATTATTACAAAAGATGGAAAAACTTCCAGATTTTCGGATTTGCGTGGAAAAACTGTTTATGTGGCAGGACAAGGTGCAACTCCTGAATATTTATTTAAATATCTTTTGGGAAAAAACGGTATTGAAATTGATTCTGCCAATGGAACCAGTCTGAACTTTTCTGTACCAACGGCTCAGCTTGTTCCTCAGCTTATTTCTGGTAAAATACAGTATGCTTTGGTGCCAGAACCTTTTTCTACCATTGCGCAGATGAAATCTTCGGATGTTAAATCTACGATAGATTTACAAAAGGAATATGAGTTTTTTACAGGTAAAAGCGATTCTTATCCTTTAACACTGATGGTGGTTAGAAAATCATTTGCAGAAAATAACTCGAAACTTTTGGATGCATTTTTGGCGGAATACGAAAAGTCTTACGAGTTTACACTGAAAAATCCAAGAATTACTGGGGAATTGTGCGAAAAAAATGATTTGGGGCTAACTATGCAGGTGGTTTCTGCGGCTATTCCAAAATCTAATTATACTTTTGTGTCTTCGTCGGAAGCAAAAGACAGTGTAGAAGCTATATTGTCATTATTTTTAGAAAATAATCCTTCTTCTATTGGTGAAAAACTGCCGGATCAAGATTTTTACTATGTTTCTAAAATAAATGATTCGGTTTTAAGTAATTAACTTGATGATAAAGTCAGAAATAAAAAAAATTGTCGCTTATGTTTTTTCTCTCTTATGCTTGTTTTTTTTGTGGCTGATTTTGTCTAAAGTGGTGAATGCAGAAATTATTTTGCCAAAAATTGAAACTTGTTTTGTCTGTCTGAAAAAACTGATTGTTACAAAAAACTTTTGGCTGCATTTTTTGAACACTTTTCTGCGAGTGATTTTTGCTTTTATTATTTCTACTGTGGCTGGAATCATTTTGGGAATATTGTGCAGCTATTTTTCATTTTTTAATACATTTTTGGAAATCCCATTGGTAATTATTCGTTCTACTCCAGTGATTGCCATAATTTTGCTTGCTTTATTTTGGTTTAATTCTTCTCAGGTGCCGATTTTTGTGGCAGTTTTAATGACTTTACCAATAATGATTTCTGCAGTTTATACTGGATTTTCTCAAAAAGATGATAAGATGGAAGAAATGGCGGAGATTTTTTTATTTACGGATAAACAGAAATTGTTCTATATTAAACTTCCGTCGGCAATTCCGTCCATTATGAATGGTGTTATTTCTACCTTTGGATTAACTTGGAAGGTTGTGGTCGCTGGTGAAGTTCTGTCAATTCCGCGGTTAGGACTTGGCAGTTTAATGCAAAAAGCACAGGTTCATCTGGAGCCAGAAATGATTTTTTCTTTGACCTTTGTTTTGGTTTTTGTAAGTTTTATTCTGGAAAAACTGTTGAAGTTTTTTGAAAGGAGGATTTGTGGAACCAATTCTTCAAATTAAGGATTTTACCCTTAAAAATAAAGGTGAGTTTTTAATAAATAATTTTTCGCTGGAATTATTTCCTGGAAGCTTGTTAGGAATAATTGGTCCAACCGGATGCGGAAAAACTTCATTATTAAATTGCATCTGTGATTTTGCGTTGCCAGATGGATTTGAAAAAAGTGGATTTATAACAAAAAATGGAAATGCTAGGGTTTCAAGAGTTTTTCAGGAGAACAGGCTTTTGGAAAATCTTACTGTGGTAAAAAATGTTATGCTTCCTTTGGAAAATATTATGAAAAAATCTCTCGCGGAAGAAATGGCTGAAGAAATGGTGGAAAAATTAAATATAAAAGGAAAGTCTGCGGAAATTGTAAAAAAATTGAGTGGGGGAGAAAAACAGCGTTGTGCAATTGCTCGGGCTTTGGCTTTTCCTTCCAAGATTCTTTTAATGGATGAACCCTTTTCTGCTCAGGACGAGGTGAATAAAAAACAGATTTTAAGTTTTACCAGAGAGCTGATTCTGAATAACAATATGTGCGGAATTGTAGTAAGTCATAACAGGGCAGATTTAGATTGTATCTGTGAAAAAATCATTGAAATATAGATTTTATTTATCGTAAAAATCCTTTATAATTAAAAGAATTAAATTAGAAACATTGTTTTGTAATTTTTCTAATTAGTTCGATTTATAAAAATTTTGCAAAAAAAACATTATGAAAAATGACGGAGGAATATATGAAAGAATTTTTGCAGTATGAAACAGTAAGAAATAATGCTCTTAAACTTGCCAGTAAAATTTACAAGGATGGTTTTATTCCAGATGTAATTTATTGTTCACTTAGAGGTGGTGCTTATATGGCAAACATCATCAGTGAATATTTTAAGATTCTTTCCAGAGTGAATCATTTTCATCCAGTTTTATATGCAGGAGTAGTAGCCCGTTCTTATTCGGATATTGCACAGCATACAAAAGTTTATATTGACGGATGGACTTATCCACCTGAAAATCTTCGTCCTGGGGATAAAATTTTATTAGTTGATGATATTTTTGATTCTGGTCGAACAATCAATACTCTTGTGGAAACTTTAATGAATTCTCGTGGTATTCCTCGGGATGATATAAAAGTTGTGGTTCATGATTACAAATATTTTACTTATTACAAAGAACAGCTTCCAATTCAACCTGATTATTATTGCCGAAAGTTTGAGATTCATTCTCCTGACGAAAATCGCTGGATTCATTATATGAGCCACGAATTAGTTGGATTGACAAAAGAAGAACTCCAAAAATACTATTTTAAGGATGATCCTGAATTAATTGATGTGCTTGATCCATTTTTAGGATTATAACAAATTATGAAAAATCGCCTGATTGCTGTTTTAGTTTTATTTTTCTCAATTTCACTTTTTGCCCAAAATATATCTGTAGTTTCTGGGGATTCTACTACTAACTCCAAGCGAGAAAATATTCAGAACTCTACTGGGACTAGGTCTAACAATCGTTCTGTGGAAAATACAACTTTTATTGAGCAGAAAATTATTAGTCCTATTGCAGGTGTTTGGTGCAATAAACAAATGTTGATAATCGACAACAGTGATAACGGCGAATATTATTATTCTTTGAATGGCTCAGAACCAGAACTTTCAGGTTTTGCCTATGATGGCCCTGTTTTAATAGATTTAACTGGGGATGTAACATTAAAAATTACAAGAATCGTTAAAAAAAATGTGCAAAAATATTCTGTAAATTACAAAGTTCTTCAGGATTATGCAGATAAAACCACTTATAAGAATTTTATTTCTTCCTTTATCGATACAGGGGTTTTAAATTATACATCTGGTACAGAGCTGGAAATTCCTTCTGAGCTCCAGTTTAGTTTTGGTTCCCAGCCAGATTCTTTTATTCAAGGAATGAGCCTTTCTACTTCTGATAAATCTGTTTTATCCAGATACATTCCCTGCACCCTATGGAACGAAAAAAATGGTAAAAAATGGCGTTTTATGATAAAAACCTTCCCACAAGCCGCCAAAACTTTTTCCAGAAAAAATGTTCCTTTTTATATCACCGACTGGGATTACATTACTTTTACCGACCGCAATTACATTTACAAAATCGACAAAGAATTCTGGAGTTTGCCTGCCGAAAATGAATCAAGATTTCTTGACCGTTCAATAAGTCACATGGTTTCCTGGCAAAGCATAGATTATGAATTTGGAAATCCTATAGAATATTTTGTAATTCCTCCAAAACCACAAATTATAAAAACTGAAAATCAAGATGGCAGTGTTTGTTTTAAGTTAGAAGGCGATTCATCGTATACTTTCAGCGTCCTTTACACAAACGAAAAAGATTTTCATCAACTTTATAATGAAATTGGCGTAGATACTTTTTTTGGCGATAATGTTTCTGGCGATTTAGACATAGGCATTTTTTCAAATTCTGTATATCAAGGAAAAATCTCTACCTCTTATGATATTAAAAAACGCCCACCAGCAATGCCTAAAATTACTTCTACAGCAAAGTCTTTTTATTCCAGAAAGCCTGTAAAAGTAACAATAACTGGAGAACCTAACAGTGATTTGTTTATTTCTACCAGTTCTCCATATCTTCTCAAAGATAGTTCAGATATGTATTCTCCAGAAGATTTAATTTTTGCCAAAGAAGTAAAAATGTCTCCATATAAAAAATCAGAAAATCAATCTATCAATCTGTATTTTGAACCACAAGGTGAAGGCGCATCTTATTTTAAAGTAAGAGCTTATTCAAGGAGCGATAAAAACAAAGGTAAAGTTGCAGAATACAGTGTTATTATCGATCAATATAATTTTTATTACGACGAAAAAGGTGATTCTTCCAATGCCGATGGTACAGCCAACCGTCCTTACACCGATTTCAAAAAATGCATTGATGCAGTAAATAAAGTTGGATTTGCAAAACTTCATGTAAAAGGTGCAGCACGCATTCCAGAAGAAGAAATATCTTTTCTAACCAATTGCACAATCATTAATGATGGAAACGCTTCCTTATGTTTTTCTCCAGAAAGTCATCTTTTTGTAAAAAACTCCACTTTAGAATTGGCAGAATTGCAAATTGAAGTTTCATCTGATTATAAAAAAATTAAAAATCAGCCTACAAACAACGAAAAAAAAGGTTCTCTTATAAAGCTTGATAATTCAGTGCTTAATATAAAAGATTGTCAGATTTCCGGCCAATTCCAAAATAACGGAAACTTTATAGATTCCTACCAATCTGTTGTAAACATAAATGATGATTTAATTTCTCTTTCGGCAAAAGATTATTCTTCTTGCGTTTCTGGTGTAAAAACAAAATTAAATGTCAATGATTCTATAATCAATGTTCAGGCAAATACCGCTGTTGTTTTTTCTTTAAATGATAGTGATATTCTATTAAAAAATAATTCTCTAAAGGTTATTGCATTAAAAGGTAGAATTGCAGAACTGTTTAAAGTAAAAGGCACCGTGTTAGACAACTCATTTAAATCAGAAATGAATAAACCTACCAATTCTTCTGCCATTTATAAAGATTCACAAACAAAAATTAGGGAAATTAACAATGAACAATACGGATTCTAAAATACTTTTATCTGTGGGTTTTGATGAAGCGGGTAGAGGGCCTTTAGCTGGACCAGTTACCGCAGGATGTGTTATTTTACCAAAAGATTTTCCCATAGAAATTTTAAATGATTCAAAAAAACTTTCAGAAAAAAAGCGAAATGCAGCAGAAATTATAATTAAAGAAAAAGCCTGCTGGGGAATTGGAATTGTAGATTACGACGAAATAGATAGAATCAATATTTTACAGGCAAGTTTGCTGGCAATGAAAATCGCTTTTGAAGAAATGATTCAGAAACTTCCACAATGGTGTGTAGAAAATCATTATATTTTGAATCTTTCAGATTTTGATTTAATAGCTCTAAACGGAATAACAGATGGCACTCGTTGTCCAGAAGTACCAATCTTTTGTAAAGCCGAACCAAAAGCAGATGGAAATTATCCTTGTGTAATGGCCGCCTCAATTCTTGCTAAAACCTGCCGCGATAAAATAATGATAGAAAAGGATAAAAAATATCCAGAATATGGTTAAGCAAAACACAAAGAGTATCCCACAAAAATGCATGTGAAAAAAAAAAAAAAAATAGGTCCTTCACCAATCCAGCGAAAGACCTTTAAGTATTAATTTTTATAAGATTTATTTCTGTTTTCTTTTGAACACTGATTTATTCGTTTGAAGGTGTTGTAGAATCTGTTGGGATTTTACTTGCAATGTGAACTTTTCCTGTTCTTTTAATTCCATCATCCTGTCTCTGAGAAACTTCTGCGCCTCTTGTGCTTTTTACACGATATTTTTTATTTTTTGTGTCGCCAGTTCCATTTGCTTTTGCTGAATAATAAGCATCTTTCTGAGCTCTTTTTTCTTTTGCAGCCTTCTGTTTTGCTTTTCTATCTTTTTCAATAAACTCAAGAGATTTGTCCATTCCCTGAAGAAATTTCTGCATATCTTCAGCAAAAATAGCAATCTGATGTCGGTCAGGAGAAGCTCCATCTCTGCTTTTACTTTCTACTACCTGAAGAAATACATCTCCAGTTCTATTTTCCTTTACATTAAAAAAGTAACTGCGACCATCTAAAAAGACTTCTGTTGTGAAAAGTTCTCCACGTGCTCCCATTTTATATCTCCTAAAAAATAAATTGCCTATTTATTCAGAAAAAGCATCTGTTGTAAAGAACCTTCCCTGAAAATGTAATTATTTAAATAATTTAGCATAAAACCGTAAGGATTTCAAGAATATAGTAAACCTTTTGTAATTCAAGTTGTTTAAAAACTACCGCATCCATGTTTAATCTTTTAATTTCTGTAGATACCCCAAATAATCCAAACCTGTTATAACTTCATTTGGATAAAAGTTTTTGCCATCAGCTAAATTGATAATTTCATTTTCCACTAAACCCATTGCCGCATCAAAATCAACATTATCAATTTGAACATCAGAAATTGGACTAACAGCATTTTCTTTTTTTGCGTAACGGTTGGAATATCTATTCAAAAGTTCAGGCTTATTTTTATTTTCTACATAAAGATTCCACAAAAATCTAGCCGCAATAATTCTAGAAATGGCACTGGCATTCATAACAGCGGAACTAGTACCTTTTTCGTTGTTTTTGTCTGTGCTGGCAGAAAAATATCCATTAGTAGAAAGTTTTTTTACAAGCTCGTTGGTAGAACTCTTGCCCGTATTTCCAGTAGAAAGATTGTCCAAAAGATTGCTTTTATCTTTAGTAAGTTCAACCATCATTTCCTTAGAAAGTGGTTTTGTAATGTCATTTGTGGAAATATTAGTTTTTAATTCCGAACTTTCAATAATTCCAGAAGAATAAATGCTCCAGGCCGAATTACGCAAAGGTTCATAAGCTTCCCTATAATTTACACTGGAAGATGAATCAAAAAGCAGATATGAACTGTCAAAAGCCGCAATGGCATTATTGTATTGCTGCAATTTATACAAAAGCTTAGCTTTTTCCAAAAGTAAAAGACCATTATTTTTGTCGGAATCTAAATATTTTTGTATTTTTTCTAAGGAATCGTCAGCTTTTTTTTCAAATCGGCTTTCTAAAATAATTACATAGGAATCTTTTGCCTGATTTCCTTTTGCTTCTTTTAAAAGACTGTCCGCTTTTTTAGTTTTATTTTCCATCAAATATAAAAGTCCATCTAAAGCCTGAAGTCTTGCTAAAATGGCAGGTTCATAAGACTCAGAGATTTTTTCTTCCAGGCGGCTATGGAACTCTGATGAATTAAAATCCGCCAGCTTTGAAGTGTCCAATTTTCCAGAAAAATAATAATCAGAATCAAGTTGAATAAAAATGCTTTCAAAATCAGCAATAGAATTAAGGATTTCCGCAGATAATTCTGTAGAAGATAATCTGTCTTCTTGAAATGTACTGGAACAAGAAATAAAACCACTTGTAGCAATACAAAAAATCAACCCCGCAGATACAAAAAATAATTTATTTTTCAATTTTTTACTCCAAACTTATTGTATTTTATAAGCATTTAATTTGTTATCAATAGAAAGTGTTAAACAATCGGCTTTTTTATCTCCATTTAAGTCAATAAAAATTGGAGTTCCATAACCAGAAAGAGGGAATCCATTTATAAACTCAAAATCTTTGTCAAAACCGTAAATGGTATTTCCTTCGCCACAAACAAAAAGTTCTTCTTTCCCATCTTCATTAAAATCCCATACCGTTAAATAACCGGATTTTGCAGAAAAATATGGAATAGAAAGTGGAATAACCGAAGCATCCAGCCCAATTTTATATAAAGTGCCATCAGCCGCCAAAGCAACAAAAGAATCATTAAAAGCTTTTACATTAAGATAAAAAACTCCATCCAATTGTACTGGAAAATCTTCCCTAAGCTTTTGTGTTTTATTATCCCAAACCGACATTTCCCCAGATTGAGTAATAAAGCCAGTGTAAGAATTATTTTGATAATTCAATATAGCAGGATTTCCAAAGGCAATGCCATCCACATCGTAGGTAAAATAATTATCATTATAATTTTCTATATACTTTGACTTGCCCTCATTATTTTCGCCACCATTTTGATTAAAAGAAGAAGCTTTTTCCGCATCAAAAATTGTTTTTTCAAGATTCAACAGATGAATTGTGCCCATAAAACCTTTTTCATAAAATGCACAATAAGAACCTCTAACTTCACCAGGATTTTTTATATCATTTAAAGTATCTAAACGGGCATGGGAAATTGTACCGTCAGAATCAACTAAAACTAATACTCCCTCTTCTCCAGAAATTAAAAGCTTGTTTTTATAAGCAGAAGGATATGCCAAAGGTTTTGTACTGCAAATAAGTGGAAAGTTTGGCTGCACTTCAAGCTTATCATTAAGAAGATACAGCGTTCCATTTTTTGTAAGAGCCCAAAGTTCATTTTGAGTTTGAGAAAGGGTTATGCTGTACAGATTTTCAATAGTTTTACTAATAATTTGCAGTGATTGTGTATTCAAAGCTTTAATCTGGTTTGAACCTTCCTGCCAGAAAACAGTTTTTGCATTTGCCACATTAGATTTATGAAGTGTAAAATTAGTTTTGCCTTCCAAATCCATAGGGAATCCAGGAATAATTTTTGTAGAAATATCTTTAATGGCGGCGGCCTGCAACTTAAGATAAATAGTATTTTTTTCTGTCGTTATATCCACACGACCAATATTATAAAGCTGTAAAATATCTGTAACAATAGATTTAGTTTTAAGGAAAAAAGGAAGACTTCGTTCCAAATTGTAGAACAAACTTAAAGAAGATTGAAGATTCTGCTGCGTAGAAACCTTTTCCCAGTTAGCATTTTTACTTAATTTAGCACCTGTATTTATAGAAGCATTAATCAACGCCAGATTTTCAGGGGATTGAGAAAAATAAACAAAATTATCTTTTACCATATAATAAGGCCTTGGTAGATTTACATCAAAGCTTTCCAAAAGACCTTTAAGGAAGCTTGGAAACTCAATTCTAGGTAATCTTATGCCATCCAGTAAAAGACTATTATCAGTTTTAAAAATGATAGATGAAAGAATGGTATCAAAAATATATTTTCGCTTAATTTCGTCCCCAATTTTTACAGCAATAATCGGTTCAGATTTTCCTTCAATACCAAGAACTGCATATTCATCGTCTGTCCACGAAAAAAGAATATTATCTAGTTTTTCGTTGAATACCATTTTTGAAATATTATTTGCTTCAGTCCATTTTTTTTCTAAATCAGGTTTATCCGATAAAATAGAAAATGCCGCATTTTTAAGCTCTTCCAAACTTCCTGCTGTAACAAAAGTGTAATATTGTACAGATTCCGGCAATTTTTCCAAAACTTGAGGAACTTGAGACTCTCTTTTTATAAGATTGATAATTGCATTGGCAGAAGGATTTGTATTAGTAGCAATTTCAAAAGGAATCTTTATGGAAATATTTATATCATCATCAGTAATTCCAAAATTGATTTCGCTTAATTCCTTTGCAGAAAGTGCTTCTGTAAAAGCGTGCATATAAGGATTGTCATTTTCCAAAAGATTTATAAGTTTTTTTCCATCTGCTGCAATTCTAAAAGGTTGATCAAGATTCTTCTTTAAATAAGCCAATTCTGTTTTGGTGTAACCAGCTTCGTTATCTGATGTAAGGGAAGTTTTTAAAAGATTATTATCATTTGTAACAATAATAAGATTTTTGTATGGCTTAATGTAAATAATCATATCATCAAGTCTGTATTCAAAACAGGAATTAGTACTGTTTACCGCGTAAATTAAATTGGGAATTGAGAAAAATCTGTAAACTACTGGTAAAAGGCGAGATGCTCCCGCTAACCACCCCATATCCATAATTCCCAAAAAAGATTGATTTTCGTAAAGTGCAGCGTCTATTCGGCGGGATAGGGCATAGGAAACCACAGGATTATTTCTAAGATTGGATTCCCGCAAAGTGTAAAACATTTCTCTGAATTGTTGAAGATTTTCTTCGGCAAGAAGAATGTCAGCCGCTTTTAAATCTATAACAGGATTAACCGCATTAAAAATTGAATCAGTGCGAAGGTATAAAGAATAGTCGTTAGGTAAAACTTTAAGATTAGAAACCTTATTGAAATTACAAAAACAAAACCAAAAAGTTATAACAGCAATTAACAGAAAAAAGAAAATTAAAAGCCCTTTAAAAAAACGCAGTATAAATGGCTTTTTCTTTTTAGAATCCACTTTATTTTCCATACTTTAATTTTAAGGGAAGAATGAATAAAAGTGAAGTATTTTAACCCACCGTAAGTATTTTTACTCTCTATAAGTATTTGTACCCGTTACTTGTTGAAGGTTTTGTTTACTTCCGTTACAGCCTGCAAAAGTTCCATTACCGCTTTTTGCGTTGTATGAGGACCAAAACTAAATCTAACGGCATTTTCCCGCAAATCTTTAGAAATATGCATAGCTTCCAGAACAGGACGACTTTGTTTTTTTGAAGAACAGGCACTTCCTGTAGAAATTGAAAAACCTTTTGCATCCAAAGCCCTAAGCATAACATTGCCCGGAATCCTCTCAAATGCAGCCTGAACTACAAAAGGAGAAAATAAATCTGGATTTTCAAGGCGTAATGGAGGAACAATGGTGCAGCCTTTCAGTTGAGACAATTCTTTTACAAAATTGTCAGTAATGTTTTTATGAAAATCAAAATCATCATTGATTTCCTGCATATAATACCGTTCAAGACATTTTGAAAAGGCAATTGCGCCAAGAACATTTTCTGTACCGCTTCGTAATCCGTTTTCTTGTCCGCCACCACGAAGGAATGGGTCTATTTTATCTTTTAGGTAAAGAATACCAATGCCTCTTGGACCACAAATCTTATGAGCACTTAAAGAAGCACTGTCTATTCCCTGATGTGAAAGCTTTAATGGAATCTTTCCTGCTGCTTGTACACAATCCACATGAAACTTAGGTTTTCTTTTATGATTTTCTTGAGACCACTTTGTTATTACATCCGCAATTTCGTAAATTGGTTGAATAGAACCCGTTTCGTTGTTTACAGCCATTACACAAACTAAATAAGTGTCCGAAGTAAGCAGTTTTTCTACAGCGTCGGGAGTAATTATTCCATATTCATTGGCTGGCAGCTGAACAACATTCCATCCGCATTTTGTCATAGCATCCGCCTGTTCTCTTATAGCTGGATGTTCAATTGAACTGATTAAAACAGTCCCTTTGGCAGGTTTGTTCAGTAAAGACAAAAGAGGAATCTGGTCACCTTCAGTTCCACCAGAAGTAAAAATAATATTTTCAGGCTTTACCCCCAGGGAATTAGCCGCATTTAACCGAGCTTTTTCAAAAATTACCTTAGCTTTTTTTCCTTCCCCATGAACACTGGAAGGATTAGCCCAGCCTTTTAAAGTTTCTTCTAATGCTTCTCTTAAAATATCTTCATCAACCGGACTCGTAGCAGCCCAGTCAAAATAATGCTCTGCTGAAATCATATTTTATAAAACCCGAAAATGTCTGTTTAATTATTTTAGCACAGAAAGAATTAAAGAATCTTCAACTTCTTCAATAACAGTATCTTGAATACCCTTAGAAATAATCAATCTAATGGTGCTGTTAAGATTTTTTTTGTCTTTATGCATAACAGTAAGGAATCTTTCACCAATGCCACCACCTTTTACAATAGAAGGAACTGGCGCAGTTTCCCATCCGTAAGCTTCAAGAATTGCAAAAACCTCTTTGTAAAAACTTTCAGAACAATATTCTTTTTTGTAAGCAAGAGTAACGGCTCTACCAATTCCCCATGCAATGGCCGCTCCATGAGAAATAGAACCAAGGCCTACAATAGTTTCCAATGCATGACCAAAAGTGTGTCCAAGATTTAATGTAGCCCGTATTCCTTTTTCTGTAAAATCTTCTTCAACTACAGCCGCTTTTGCAGATACACACTTTCTAATTACAATATCAAGAATATCTTTATCTCGTGCATTTATTTTTTTGCTTTCGTTTTTGAAAATGTCAAACAATTCCTGATCAAAAAGAATGGCAGTTTTAAAAGCTTCGCCTAATCCAGAAGAAAACTGATTTTCAGGAAGATATTGAATGAACTCTGGCCAGTAATACAGTTCCTTAGCAGGAAAGAAACTACCAATCATATTTTTATAGTTTTCAAAATCACAACCGGTTTTTCCACCAATAGAAGCATCAACCATAGCAAGAAGTGTAGTAGGCACTAACTGAACCGAAGCGCCTCGTTTGTAAATAGAAGCCGCAAAAGCTGTAGTGTCACAAATAACACCGCCGCCAATGCCAATAAAAGTATCATTTCGTGTAAGCCCTTTTTCAACACCCGCTTTTACAATGGTCAGAACAGATTCCATAGATTTATAAGCTTCGCCCGAACCTAAAATAACAAGAACATCATTTCCACACTCGTTATCATCGAACATAGAAATAAAGTTCTGCATACAATCTAAGCTTGCAACAGTTCCATCGGTTACGAAAACCCGTTTTTTTGAATCTGTAATCTCTTTTGAAAGATTAAAAACATCCACAAGGTTAGGTGTTCCCTTTAAAAAATGAATCTTTGATTTGTCAGTACCACTGTGAATAGAAGGATACTTAATTTGAAACGTACTTCGTGCCATAATACTAAAATACTAATATTTTTTATCAATTTTGTGAAGTTCTTCTATGTTATTTTGGACTCTTTCAATTTCCCGGCAAAGCATTTTTTCGTAATTCAGTTCACCATTTTTAATTCTTTCCCGTTCATCTTCCCAATTCTGCTTATCTGTAATGAATAAAAAATTAAAACTGCTGGCATTAGCTTTTTCCGCCCAAAGTTTTGCTTCCTGCCAGTAATAAAGCCCCGCCTGATAACAGCTCAAAGTTTTTTCCAGATTGTTCAAATATTCATCTTTCCAAGGAGCGTCATAAAAATAAATACATTTTTTATCGTAAGTTCGTCCCAACCGAAGATGCTGTTCAATCAATTTTAAATTCAAATGCATTTGAAAAAGATAACGATATTTTTCCCACTGTTTTTCCGTTTCAATTTTAAAACCAACAAACTGCGGATTACAAAAATCTGCCTGAACTGCTTTTTCCAGCCAATAAATGTTTTCTATGCAATCATCAGGATACTGCTGGTAGTGAACATGATAAAGCTTATAAAAATCTTCCTTATATTTAACCATATATGCATTGGCATTTTCTGCAGGAATTAAAAAGAGAAAAATTGAAAATATTAAAGGAAGAAACGACTTTTTCATCAATAGATTTTCGGAATTATATGGGGCGTAAATTAGTTTTTTAAATAAAATGCTTTTTACAAAATGTCAGTGTGTTCCACTTTCCAGTGTTCCGTGGCTTACCTAACGGACGGTTTCGCGTTTCCGCTCAACTGCTTCGCACCACTCCATACTGGCGCCTAACCCTAACAATTTCCAGTCTTGACAAAAAACCGTAAAGTATGCAAAATATTCATATAATTTCAAAAAAATATACCATATTTAATGAGGAAAGTAAAATTGCAAGACGATATTCTTACAATTGAAGAGGTAGCAAACTACCTTCGTGTTTCAGAACGAACTGTTTATGACTGGGCTCAGAAAGGAGAGATTCCTGCTGGTAAAATTGGAACTGTTTGGCGTTTTAAAAAATCAGAAATTGAAAATTGGGTAAATGTTCGCCTTTCATCAAGCGCTTTTAATAAAGATGATGGACAGATTCAAATTAAAAACATCTTATCACCAGATAGAGTAATTTTTATTTCTCAAAGCTCTAAACATGATGCTTTAGTAGAACTTTCCGAAGTTCTGGCAACAGCTCCTCAGGTTAAAAATAAGACAGAATTAACAACAGAAATATTAAAGCGCGAAGAATTAATGTCTACAGGTCTTGGTCGTGGAATTGCTATTCCTCATGTAAGACTGGCATCTATAACAGATTTAGTTCTAGCTGTTGGTGTTTGTAAAAAGCCAATCGATTTTCAGGCTATTGACGATAAACCTGTAAATCTTTTGTTTATGGTAGGTGCTGCATATAATCAGCATTCATACTATTTGAAGACAATTTCTCATTTTACAACAATCTTCAAGCAGGACACTCTTTGCGAACAGCTTTGCAATGCTCCAACAGAAAAGGATGTTTTTGACATTCTTACTAAAAATTACTAATTTTTTTCAGAACTTATGGCAGATAAACTGGAATCCATCTAGATTTATCTGCGTGTTCCGAAGAAATCATTCCCCAAGTAACTTTTGCTGTGGTTTCGCCCATTAAAAACTCCCGGTTGGTTTCCGCCGGGATATATTTTTGTCCAGGGGCATCAATTTCTACAGCGGCCATAGCATGTGAATATTCGTTAGAAATAAGCAGAATTGCATCAATTCCAATTGCACGCATAAAAGTACAAACTAAAAGACTTCTACTGTCGCAATCATTTCCTTGTCCACAAATCGCAGCCGGTAAACTTGTAAAATCAGAGGCATTAGGACTGTCGTTGTTTCTTTTGTAATCAAAACTTTGAACCCAAGAAAGTAAATATTGTGCAAGCTCCAGTTCTGGATTCTGTTTATTTTTTAATTTTGCCACTGGGTATAAAATATCCAGCACATCAGAGATACAGTTTTCTATACGGCCAAAATTGTCTCTATAAATTAAACGGTAATATCTTTGCCATGCTTCTTTCCATAATTCATGAGCGGCATAAAGTGTTAAAACTGAATATTCCATATTTACAAGAAAATCTGCAGCTTCAATATCAGTAGCGTCTAAAGTTGAATCTATTTTTACACCATTTATAGTTAAAGAAACAGGAGAAGCTCCTTCTTTTGGGTATGCAAAGGCCAGAATAATGCCTGGATTACAATAATATTTTTCATCAATGCAAAGAGAATTTAACACAGACATAATAAATGGAATATATCCGTCGTTATTTTTTTCTGGAGCATAACAAAGTAAGGTAATAAAACTTCCGTTTTTTTGTAAAGGCGCAGTAACAGCCCAACCTTTATAATTTTCATCAAGAGAAAAAGAGAAAAAAGAAATGCCGCAAAGAGATTCATTCCACATAAAACTGTCAATAGAAGTAGAAGTGGCAGATAATTTATTTAGATTTTCACCAAGGAGTTTTTGAGAAGTTCCTGTGTAATTGTCAGTTAGTTTAAGAACAAAATCTACAGGAATGTTTGGATGAACAAAAAAATAAGTCATTAAATCTTCGGAACATTCATCAAGTTCAAAACCTTCTGGAATATCAAGGGAAAAATTATAATCTGGGTCCTGAATTATTGCGGCTGAAAGATAAAACTTACTGCATAACAGAATTAAAAAAAGCGAAAAAAATCTTAGGTTTCTGAAAATTGAAAAATTATTCTTTTTTGTCTTTATGCTTTTTATTTCTTCTGAAACTATAAGGCTTGTCATTTTTATCCTCCTCATTTATAGTTATTTTTACAATGAGTGATATTCCAATTATATACGAAAACGAAGAAATATACATCATAAATAAGCCTTGTGGTTTACCTGTTCAAGGTGGCGAAAAAATAAGGCACAGTCTGGATGTGGATTTTGCACAGCAAGTAGGGCAGAAAATATTTCTTGTGCACAGACTGGATAAAGAAACTGCTGGATTAATGGTTGTGGCAAAAAACTCTGTGGCCGCTGGAAAATGGACAAAACTTATTGGTTCCAAGCAGGTGCATAAAGAATATGTTGCTATTTGTTGTGGAAAAATAAATCCTAAACAAGGATGTATAAAAGACGATTTAATTCAGCATGGCGAAGTAAAATATGCGGAAACTTATTATCAGGTAGAAAAGGAATGGACAAAGGTTCTTGGAGAAGACAATGTTTCTGTAGATTTTTCAAAAATAAGTCTGCGCCTTGAAACTGGCAGAATGCACCAGATTCGTATTCACTTGGCTAAAAATGGTTGTCCAATTTGCGGTGACGATCAGCATGGTAATTTTAAGTTAAATAAACTGTTAAAAAAGACTTTAAAAATTAAGCATCTTCTTTTGTTCTCTGTAAAATTAGAGCTGCCTTTGAACAATAAAATAACTGCTTTTCAGATTCCATTACCAGAAGAATACGAAATGTTATAAAAACTCCACACTTACAATTGTTTGATTGGAAATTAGTTAAAAAGTTAAGAAAATTACTTAAATAAATTAGTTAAATTTAATAAAAATAACTTGTTAAAAAATAAAAGTCGGGTTATCCTTTTAGTTATAGGTTAGTTAAATTATTTAAAAAATTAAGTAACCATTTGTGATTTTACAAAAATCAAATTGGAAAAGGAGACCAAAATGATTAAAAACTCATGTAAAAAGGCATTATTAGTTGGTTTTGTTGCAATGCTTGTATTAACTCCAAGTTTTGCGGCAAAAAAGAAGAAGGGCGCAGATACTTATAAAAGCGTTGAAAAAGTAAAAGATCCTGCAACCAAAAAAGTTTACGATTTTAAAGAAATGCAGATTGTTTTGGGAGACTGGTGGTCAGATCCAAATCAGGCTCCATCTTCAAA
The DNA here is from genome assembly GCA_024402595.1 of Treponema sp. Lineage (GTDB taxonomy): Bacteria > Spirochaetota > Spirochaetia > Treponematales > Treponemataceae > Treponema_D. The sequence continues at coordinate 24,042 of JAKSTL010000030.1, forward strand.
ACAGCAGGAAGACCAGAAAAGTTTCCGCCAGTGGATTCAGGATACATACAATGTAAACATTGTACAGAAAGCTTTTGCCAGCTGGGCAACTCAGCCACAGGCCGTTGTTAATGCTTGTATGACTGGTAGTGATAGTGATGCAGAAAAATATGTATTCTGTATTGATGGCCGTTCTGCAAATGTTGGAATTAAAGCTGGACTTTTCTATGATTTGTCTAAAGTAACTTCAGTTGATTATCATAACGCAGATATTTATGACCAGAGTGTTGTAAAACTTTTGGAAAAAGGCAAATCTTTCTATGCTTTTAACTTTGGTGTTCCAGAACCAAGAGAAGGTATGTTCTTTAATAAAAAACTTCTTGCAGAAGCTGGTTATGACCCTGACTATCCTTATGATTTACAGAAAGAAGGAAAATGGACTTGGGCTGCTTTTGAAGAAATGTGTAAAACATTAACACGAGATACAGACAACGACGGTGTAATTGATCAGTACGCTATGTCTAACTTCTATACATGTTTTACTGCTGCTGCTTTGGATTCTAATGGTGCAAGTAAAATTGGTCGTGATGCAAACGGTAAGTTCTTTAATAATGCTGGTTCTGATAAAGCAATGGAAGCATTCAACTGGATTCAGTATATGTTCCAGACATATCAGTTGCCACAGGAAGAAGGTGCTGCTTGGGATTATTTCTTCCAGGCTTTCGTAAACGGTGAAACTGCATTTATGTGTCATCAGGAATACAATGCTCAGCCAGGTGGATCTTTGTCTGGTATGGCTGATGACTGGGGTTTTGTATGTTTCCCATTAGGTCCTAGTGGAGACGGTGTTTACAGAACTATTCACGATACACCAATGTGGGTAATTCCAAGCTGCTATAGCGATGAAACTGTAAATAAAATTGCAAAAGCTGTTGAATTGTACAATCAGAAGGTTCCTGGTTATGATGGTCCTGATGCATGGAAAGAATCTTATTATGCTGGATTCCGTGATTCAAGAGCTGTAGATGAGACTATTACTCTTATGTCTAAAAATCCAAATCCTCGTTTTGATAAACTTGTTTCTGGTATTTCTGAAGAAGATATGTGTAACAGTATTTGTTGGGGATGGCAGACACCTGCAGAAGCTTATGAATCTTGTAAAAATGTTTGGGACGGTCTTTTGGCTGATATGAACAGATAGTTCTACTTAGATTCTGATTATTAAAAACCCGTGGATTTTTATATATCTACGGGTTTTTTTTATGGTTTTGCGAAGGTATGGAGGGCAGCGAATGCTGGTACGAAGTACCGACCGTAGGGGAGCCCGGAACACCGTTAGCGGAAAAAATGAAACTATTGGTGAAAAAAGTGGTAATTTTACCAATTATGGTTCGCCCTAAAGAAAACTAAGCCTTTGGAAGAGCTGGTTCTATGATTGACCGAATATGCTATAACCGTTAAAATTAAACTTATGTTTGATGTAAAAGATTCTGATTTTTTTGATATGGAAGATGAGGCTTTTGATACAATTGTAGAAAATGATATTACTTTTACTGGAAGTATCAAAATGAAGCAGCCTTTTATGATTCGTGGAAAGGTTTCTGGAACAATTAGCACGGAAAGCGATTTGGTTATTGATACTGGAGCGGTGGTTGAAGCGGATATTAATGCCAAGAGAGTTTTGATTCGTGGTAAGGTTAAGGGAAATGTTTCTGGAGAACAGTTGATTTTTGTTACGGCTTCGGGGTCGCTTGATGGTGATATTTCAACTCAGAAGGTTGTGCTTGAGCCAGGCAGTTCTTTTACTGGAAAATGTACAATGATTACTAAGAAGGACGCATAATGAAATTATATAAAAATTGCTCAAAATTGTTTTTTGCGGTTTCTGTTTTGATGGGATTTTGTTTGTGTTCTGTAATGGCTCAGACTACTAAACGGGATGCTCTTTTGCTTCATAATAACGGAAGGGAAAGAGAAGCTATTCAGGTTTGTGAAGAAGAATTGGCGGCAAATCCTAAAAATATTGATTCTTATGTGGTAATGTGCTGGGCTTTAATTGGAAATAAGCAGTATGCAGAAGCGGAACAGAGGGCTCAGGAAGGATTGGCAATTAGCCCTTATGATTTGCGGTTGACCGAATCTTTAGGTGAAGCCTGTTATTATTTGGGTAAAAACAAAGCGGCTATGGAGCAGTTTCAGATTTATGTGGCAAATGCTTCGGAAAGTTCTCCTAGAATTGGTTCTTCTTATTATTATATGGGAGAAATTTTTATTCGCCAGGCAAGGTATCAGCATGCGGATATTGCATTGACAACTGCTGTTACAAAACAACCTCTTTTGGATTATTGGTGGACACGGCTTGGTTACGCCAGAGAAATGGCTGGTAATTATTATGAGGCTTTGGCTGCTTACGATGAAGCTTTAATTTTGAACTCTTCTTCTTTTGATGCTTCTAGGGGAAGGGAACGGGTTAGCGCAAATCTTCATTAATCAAAAATACAAATTACAAATTACGAAATACAAATTACAAATTACGAAATAACACTGTGAAAACTGTTCAAATAGAAACTCTCGGATGCAGATTAAATCAGATTGAAAGTGAAGCTGCGGCTAGATTTTTTGAAGATGCTGGTTTTTCTGTAAAAATGTCAAATGTAACTTCTCAAACGGATGAAGATTTAGATACGGTTTTATGTATTTTAAATACTTGTACGGTTACTCAAAAGGCTGAACAAAAGGCAAGAAGAATTATAAGACTGCTTTTGAAAAAATATCCTGAGGCTCTTTTGATTGTAACTGGATGTTACGCACAGTTGGCTGGTCCAGAAATTGAAAAAATGGACGAAAAAATTGTGGCTTTGGGTGGGCAAATAAAAAGTCGTATTTCGGAAGTGCCTTCTTTGTTGCTGGACTTTTTAAAAGGCAAGGAATGGTCGGTTTTAGATTTTAAGGAAATTGTTCAGGAGAAAATTATTACGCCTCCTGTGTTTAAGCCTTTTTTTCCAGAAGATTCATTTAAGCTTTCTACTACTAGTTTTTTGTCTCATTCCCGTGCCTCTTTAAAGATTCAAGATGGTTGTAATAATAACTGCTCTTATTGTGCTATTCATAAGGCGAGGGGCAAAAGTGTTTCTATTGATGTTAATACGGCGGTAAAAAGGGTGCAGGAGTTGGAAGCGGCTGGACATCAAGAAGTGGTGATTACAACTGTGAATATTGGTCAATATAGAGGTAAATATATTGATGAGTCCTGTAATGGTGCCGAAGTTTATTTTAATTTTTCTAAACTGTTGGAAATGCTTTTGAAAAAAACGGAAAAGATTCGTTTTAGGATTTCTAGTCTTTATCCTGAGGTTGTGGATGAAGATTTTTGTCGTGTTGTTTCTGATGACAGGGTTTGTCCTCATTTTCATATTTCTGTGCAAAGTGGAAGCAATAAGGTTTTACGGGCTATGAATAGAGTTTATGCTGCGGAGGCTGTGGTTGCTGCGTGTGAAAAGTTGCGCAAAGTGAAGGAGAATCCTTTTATTGCCTGTGATATTATTACGGGATTCCCTGGTGAAACTGATGAAGATTTTGAGCAGACAAAAAAATTATGTGAAAAATGTAATTTTACTTGGATTCATGCTTTTCCATATTCTGAACGGCCTGGAACTTTAGCGGCAGAAATGAAAAATAAGGTTCCTCAAAATGTTTCGGGGGAGCGGGCTAAATGGCTTTCTGATTTTGCTGTGGAACATAAGATTAAATATATTGAAGAATGTATTGGTAAAAAATATCCTGCTGTTTTGGAAACTACTGGAAAAACACAAGGGGATATGCTTACTTGTGTTACATCCAATTTCCTTCATTGTGTTATTGATGGACAATATATGGAAGACGGAAAACAAAGTTCTGGTGTGGTTGTAGAAATAAAGTCGGCTCTAAAAGGAAAAATTATAAAAGGCGGCGAATTGGAAGCCATAGGAATTATTGTTTAGATAAAAGTAAGGAAAATTAAAAAAAAATGCAAAAAAAAAGCATTTACCCACTTGAAACAATTTTATAAATTGTATATATTATAACAACGAAACGGGCAGTAGCGCAGCTGGTAGCGCGTCTGGTTTGGGACCAGGATGTCGCAGGTTCAAATCCTGTCTGCCCGACTAAAAGAGAACTTACAAATAGTAGGTTCTCTTTTTTTTATTTAACGAATATTTGCAGACAGGATTTGAAGCGGAGTGAGCGGCCGTAAAAAGGCGAAGACATGGAGCGTTTTTAGGGCAATTTTGCCAGGGAGGGCAAAATTAGAGCAGGAAGCCGGCCGGAGGCGGAGCAAACAGGAAGTTTGGGACAGAACCGGCAAATCCTGTCTGCCCGATAGAAAGGAATCTACTTTTTGTAGGTTCCTTTTTTTTATTTAACGAATATTTGCAGACAGGATTTGAAGCGGAGTGAGCGGCC